>CANCAO010000162.1 GCA_947374105.1 Comamonadaceae bacterium
CCAAATGCCGATGCGATTGCCGTAGTCGCGCCAAGAATAATTGCGATGGGTTTGGGGTTCGCCACTCTTGGCCGGGTCATGGCCCAAGCCCGCACCAAAGGCAAAGCATTCAATGTTGGTGGTGAATACAAACGCCAGGCGCGCGCCACCCGGCCAGTCGTAATTTTTGCGCTCGTTCAGGGGGATGAAGTCGTAGCGGTTGTGTCGTGGCAGTAGGGGTCGGGTCACCGGCAATCCTTGGTTGAACTGAGCTGATTTGTCGAAATGAAGGCACAAGCATCATCTGTAAATGATCCTACTCTGCGATGAAAACCATTGTCAATGCCAAGCTAAATTAGTCCATATATTGAAATTATTTTTCACCTGCTTCGTTCTCAAACACAGTTCAACAGAACGCCAATTCAGACGCCCCGTTTTTTGGCGCTCTCGAAAAATATTGGGAAATGCGCACCAATAGAATCTTTGGCTCACGATACTGGTGCAGTTTTGGGGCCATGCTTGATACACAAAGTCCATTTGATGGAATAGGAAAAAGTTATCTTGACAGGGGAACTTGGCCCACCCTACTATGAATTTAAGCACTTTAAAGCGCTTGCGAATTTTGGGGTTTGAACCAGCCGCCGAATTCGTTTTTCGTCAACCCAAGTTCAACCGGGCACTCACATGAAAACTCACTATCGTCAATTTTCGGCTGCTGTTCTGTGCGCACTTGTCATGGCGGGCCCCACAGTAGCCCAGACCAACGCCTATCCCTCCAAACCCATCACCTTGGTGGTGGGATTCACACCCGGCGGCATCTCCGATGTGCTGTCCCGTGCGCTCGCCGCAAGATTGACGGTGCAAATGGGGCAAAGCGTGGTTGTGGAAAACAAAGCGGGGGCGGCCACGGTGATCGCCTCGACTTATGTTGCGCATGCGGCGCCCGACGGCTACACCTTGTTCTTTCAAGACATGACGAGCCACGCCATTAACGCGGCGGCCTACAAAAACCTCAAATACGATTCATGGAATGATTTCTCTATGGTTAGCCTGGTGGCATCGACGCCACTGATGTTGGTTTCCAGCCTCGCCTCAGGCGCCAAAGATGTGAAGGCGCTGACGGCGCTCGCCAAAGCCAAACCGCAAGATGTCGCTTACGCCTCTTCAGGCAACGGCACCATCACGCACCTGGCTGGCGAGGCCTATAACCAACTGATCGGCGCCAAGACCCTGCACGCGCCGTACAAGGGCAGTGCACCTGCCACCACGGCAGTCATTGCGGGTGAAGTGGCCTACACCTTCTCGACCATGCCACCGGCCATCAACCAGATGAAGGCCGGAAAAATCAACGGTCTTGCCGTCACCTCATCCAAGCGGGTCAGCGCAGCGCCTGATGTGCCGACGATGAAGGAAGCTGGCGTACCCATGGAACTCGTCTTGTACAGCGGCATCCTTGCCCCTAAAGGCCTGCCGCCTTCCATCGTCGAGCGGCTAGGCCTTGAAATCAAGAAAGCGCTGGCCAGCCCTGAGATGAAACTCACCTTGCTCAATGCAGGTGCTGAAGACTTGGCCAGCACCCCAGCTGAGTTTGCGGCGCTGATGAAGATCGAGGCCGCGAAGATCGCCAAGGCGGTGGAGCTGGCGGGCGTTGTGCTGGATTAATTTGCAAGCAATTCTTGTATTGGAGCCAGGTTATTTCATCGCAACACAAAGAAGTGGCGGGGACGCAAAGCATTGGCAGGGCTATTCGTGCCCTGCGGCTGGTCGCCAGCCAAGCGCCAGATGGCATGAGGCTGGTTGATGTGTCAGGACACATGGACCTGCAGCGCCCAACCGCTCATCGCTTGCTCAAAGCGCTGACTGCGGAGGGCCTGTTGGTGCAGGACGCGAAAACTCGCAGATACAGTTTAGGTCCGTTGTTGTTCGAGTTGGGGATTACAGCCACCCATCAATTCAACCTGAAGGACATATGCCAGCCAGCTTGTAGCGCGCTCTCCGAGCAAACTGGCGACACATCCTTCTTGTTTTTGCGCAGCGGCTATGACGCCGTCTGTATTTCACGGACGCAGGGCACTTACCCCATACAGACGCCGTCAGTGCCGGTGGGTAGCCGCCAGCCTTTGGGCGTTAGCGCGGGTGGCCTGGCCTTATTGAGCGCACTTTCTGAACCTGAGATCGACATCGTGATCAAGGCGATTGGCCCGCGATTGGGGGCATATGGCGATCTTGAGGCCGACAAGTTGTTGGAGCTTTGCGCCGTGACGAAAGTCTCTGGATACGCCTCCACCGGAAATCACGCGGTTCCTGGCGTCAGAGCGATCGGGCTGCCGATTTTTAATCTGGCGCAAAGTCCTATTGCCGCCATCACTGTTGCGGCCACCCAGTCCCGTATGACTGAGCGTCGAATCGCAGCGATATTGCCGATGTTGAAAACGGCAGTGAGGGAAGTGACTCGCCTGCTGCATCAATAAAGCCACAGACGCGACGAGTATTCATCTCGCGTCCAGCGGCGCATCAGTACTGCTTGTAAGGCAAAAACTTGCCCGACAACACCACATTCACGCGGTCGCCCTTGGGGTCAGCTTGCCGTTGGATGTCCATTGAAAAATCGATGGCACTCATGATGCCGTCGCCGAACTCTTCATGGATCAATTCCTTGATGGTGGTGCCATACACGCTGACGATTTCATACCAGCGGTAGATCAGCGGATCGGTCGGCACAGCCGTATCGAGCGAGCCTTTATAGGGCACGACCTGGAGCCACTTTTGTTCTTCGACCGTGAGGCCAAAAATCTTGCCAATGACCTTGGCTTGCTTGTCGTCCAGCGTCATCTGGCCCAGGCAGGCGGCGGTGACCCACTCCTTGCTTTGGCCGACTTTTTTGGCCACGGCTTCCCACTTGATGCCCTTGGACACTTTGACGGTGATGATTTTTTCGGTGATCTCGTTGCGGTTCATGAAGGCTCCTTGTTGCTATTGCAGTACGGTTGAAAAGAAAGGGAGGTGAAAATCGGAATACTCAAAAATCTCAGTGCACTGGTCTGTGGGCTCATCAGTGCGCTGATCAATGCGCTTTTGCACGCTTGACCAGAAAATCAACGATGTGGTTGCGCAACTCGTAGTAGCCATCCAGGTGGTGCAGATCAGCGCGTGTACGCTGGCGCGGCAGCGGGTTGACCACTTCCTCGGCCATGCCACCGGGCACATAGCCGGCATCGGTTTCGGTCCCGTTGCTCATCAGCAGAATGCGGTCGGCCAGCAAAATCGCCTCGTCCACGTCGTGGGTGATCATGAACACGGTCTGCTGCGTTTGGCGCACGATGTTCATCAGTTCTTCTTGTATCGTGCCGCGCGTGAGCGCATCGAGCGCGCCGAAGGGTTCATCCAGCAGCAGCATCTTGGGCTGGATCGCAAAGGCGCGCGCAATGCCCACGCGCTGCTTCATGCCGCCCGAGAGTTGCGCGGGTTTCTTGTCAATCGCCGCGCTCAGGCCCACCATGGCCACATGCTTTTCCACCTGCTCGGTCACCTGGGTCTTGCCCCAGTCTGGCCAGCGCGATTGCACGGCGAAGGCGATGTTCTGGCGCACGCTCAGCCAGGGCATCAAGGCATGGCTCTGGAACACCACGCCGCGCTCCAGGCTGGGGCCGATAAGCTCGCGGTTGTCCATGAACACATGGCCGGTCGAGGCGCTGTCCAGCCCGGCCAGCACATTGAGAATGGTAGTCTTACCACAGCCCGAGTGGCCAATGATGCAGACAAACTCGCCCTTGTCGATGGTGAAGTTCACATCAGAGAACACCGGTTTCGCAGGCGCGAAGGCTTTGCTCAAACCTTCTACTTTAAGAAATCCGGGCATGGGCTCACTCCACATAGGTCACCTTCTTTTGCAACTGGGCAAAGCTCAAGTCCAGCAGCATGCCGACGATGCCAATCACAAGAATGGCAAAGATCACATTGGTGAGCGACAGGTTATTCCATTCGTTCCAGACAAAGTAGCCAATGCCGGTGCCGCCCACCAGCATTTCAGCCGCCACGATGACCAGCCAGGCAATACCCATGGAGATGCGCATGCCCGTCAGGATGGTGGGGGCCGCAGCGGGCAATATCACCAGAAAGGCCCGGCGCAAAGGTTTGACCTCTAACGTGCTGGCCACATTGAGCCACTCACGCTTGACCGAGGCCACACCAAACGCGGTGTTGATCAGCATGGGCCAGACCGAGCAGATAAAAATCACAAAAATACCGGAGGCCGACGAGTCCTTGATGGTGTAGAGCGCCAGCGGCATCCAGGCCAGTGGTGAGATGGGTTTAAGCACCTGAATGAAAGGGTCTAAAGCGCGCCGCAGCAAGGGTGACATGCCAATGACAAACCCGAGCGGTATCGCCACCAGGCAAGCCAGCAAGAAGCCCAGGCCCACCCGGCCCAGCGAATAGCCCAGCTGAATCAAAATGCCCTTGTCGTTGGGCCCGTTGTCGTACACCGGGTTGGATAAATGCTTCCAAGCCGTCTGCCCCATTTGCACAGGCGTAGGAAAGCCGGTTTCTTTTTGCGTCTCCGGGTCTTTGCCCAGCATCTTCAGGTACTCGGCGCGCTCAGCAGAGACTGCCGGGCTAGTGCTCACTTTTTGCAGCGGTGCGGTGGCCACTTGCCAGACACCCAGAAAAACGAGCAGCAGCAGCACCGAGACCAGTGTGGCCTTGAAGTTCAATGAGGTGAACATGCCACTCAGCCCATCTTGTGGATGGCAAAGCTCTTCAGGTACTCCTCGGGTTTGGCGGCGTCAAAGGGCTTGCCCATGATGCTGAACTTGGGGTACGCCCCCTCGGGCACTTTCTGACCCAGTTCTGCCATGCGTTTTTTCGCGTCGGTGAGCAAGAACACTTTTTCAGCGATCTGCTTGTAGTTGATGTTCTCTTTGACGTAGCCCCAGCGCTTCATTTGCGTCAGCATCCAGACCGCCATCGACTGCCACGGAATGGGGTCAAAGTCGGCACGGTCAGGCACGGTCTGGATATTGCCCAAAC
>CANCAO010000163.1 GCA_947374105.1 Comamonadaceae bacterium
GCGTTGGTGCGCGACTACACCAAGTGGGACAACCAACCCGGCTCCGTGCCCGCCGCCATCGAAGCCCTGTTGCGTGGTAGCCAGATTGCCCAAACCGCCCCGCGCGGCCCGGTGTACATCAACCTGGACGCGGCGCTGCAAGAGGTCAAAACCGGCGCGTTAATCCCAACGCCCGACCCAGCGCGCTACGCCCCACCCCAAGCGCCACCGCCCGCAGCCGCCGATGTGGCGCGCGCGGCCGAACTGCTGGCACAAGCCCAGCGCCCGGTGATTTTGGTGGGCCGCATGTCACGCAGCGTTGACGATTGGCAGGCCCGCGTGGCCCTGGCCGAGAACCTGCAAGCGCGCGTGGTGACCGACCTGAAAAATGCAGCGGCCTTCCCCACCGATCATCCCCAGCATGTGGGCGCGCCGGGCTACTTCATGAGCCCCGATGCCTGCGCTGCCGTGCGTGAGGCCGATGTGATTTTGCTGCTGGACTGGGTCGACCCCGGGGGCGCTTTCAAACAAGCTTTCGGTGCCAGCACCTGTGATGCGAAGGTGATCCACGTCTCGCTGGACATGCACAGCCACCGGGGCTGGAGCATGGACATGGGCAGCCTGCCCCCGGCTGACGTCTTCATGCTGTGCGAGCCCGACGCTGCGGTGGCCGCGCTCAACGCGCTCATCAAGCCGCAAGCCTGGCTCTCTTGGCCTGCCCGCGCCGCCTTGCCTGCTGCGCCCGATGACGATGTGCTGAGCATCCGCGCCGTGGCCGATGTGCTGGCGCAATGCAGCAAAGACCAACCTATTTGCCTGGCCCGCCTGCCCCTCGGCTGGAACGGCGCATATCGGCACTTTCATCACCCGCTGGACTACCTGGGTGCAGACGGCGGCGGTGGCGTGGGCGCAGGCCCGGGCAACACGGTTGGCGTGGCATTGGCATTGCGCCACACGCAGTCTGATCGCATCGCGGTGGCGCTGATTGGTGACGGCGACTTTTTGATGAGTAACACGGCTGTGTGGACAGCCGTGCGCTACGGCATCCCCCTGCTGATGATCGTATGCAACAACCACTCCTTCTTCAACGACGAGCTGCACCAGGAGCGTGTGGCCAAGGAGCGCGGTCGCCCGGTCGAGAATAAATGGATAGGCCAGCGCATGAGCGAGCCCGAAATCGACATCGCCCAAATGGCCCGCGCCATGGGTGCCGAAGGCCTAGGCCCAGTGCGTCGTGCGCAAGACCTGCATGCAGCCATCAGTCAAGGGCTGCAACTGGCCAAGGCCGGCAAAGTCTGCGTGATCGACGCCTGCGTCGCGCCAGGGTATGACGCCAACATGAGCGGTCATGCATCCACCACCTCTGCCGTCCACAAACGCTAATCAGTTTATTCGGCCCGATGAAATCTACATTTCCGTTCAGGCTGAGCTTGTCGAAGCCCTTCGACAAGCTCAAGGCGAACGGCTTCCATATCAAAGGGCCGAAGTAATAGCCCAAATCACCACCATGACCACTACCTCCCAACCCCTCAGCGCCATGCTCCCCACCCACCGCGACTTGTATTACGGCGGTGCTTGGCACGCCCCCAAGGGAGGCTATCTGGAGACCATCAACCCCGCCACTGGCGAATCCTTGGGTCTGTGTGCAGAGGCCAGTGCGGAGGACGTGGACGCCGCCGTGCAAGCTGCGCACCAAGCCTCCAAAACTTGGCGCAAAGTCAAACCGCTAGAGCGCGCTGCACTGCTGAAAAAAGTGGCTGCCGTGCTGCGCGAGAACGCGTTTGAATTGGCCATGCTGGACGCCGCCAACTGCGGTAACCCCATCAGCGAGATGCAGCGTGACGCCCTGATTGCCGCCGCGCAAATCGACTTCTATGCCGGTCTGGCCACCGAGGTGAAGGGCGAAACCCTGCCCATGGGCGAGGGCATCCTCAACTACTCGGTGCGTGAACCCTACGGCGTGTGCGCGCGCATCGTGGCCTACAACCACCCCATCATGTTCACGGCGGCCAAAATGGCCCCGCCCCTGATCGCGGGCAACACCGTCATCATGAAGCCGCCCTACCAAGCACCGCTCTCGGCCTACCGCATGATGGAGCTGATCGACGGCATCTTGCCCCCGGGCGTGCTGAGCATCATCAGTGGTGGTGCAACGTGTGGTCAGGCTTTAGTCACGCACCCCTTGGTGCCGCGCCTGTCCTTGATTGGCAGCGTGCCCACCGGCCGCGCCATTGCCAAAGCGGCGGCAGACCAACTCAAACACGTCACGCTGGAATTGGGCGGTAAAAACGCCTGCATCCTCTACCCCGATGCAGACCTGAGCAAGGCCATCCCCGGCGCCATCAACGGCATGAACTTCACCTGGTGCGGGCAGAGCTGCGGCTCCACCTCGCGCCTGTTTGTTCACTCATCCATCTATGACCGCGTGATGGAAGGCCTGCTGCAAGCCATCCAGCACTACCAGCCCGGCAACCCCACCGACATGGCCACCACCATGGGTGCGATTGTGAGCAAAGCCCAGTGGGACAAAGTCATGGCCTACATTGAGATCGCCAAACAAGGCGGTGCCACGCTGGCCTATGGCGGCAAAGCCCCGACTGATCCGAAATTGGCAAACGGCTGGTTTGTCGAACCCACGCTGTTCACCGGCGTCACGCAAGACATGCGCATTGCCCGCGAAGAAGTGTTTGGCCCCATCTTGTCCGTGCTGCGCTGGGACGATGAAGACACGATGATCGAGCAGGTCAACTCGGTGGAGTACGGCCTGACGGCGTCCATCTGGACGACCAGCCTGTCCAACGCCCACCGGGCGGCGGCACGGGTGGAGTCCGGCTATGTCTGGGTCAACCACGTCGGCAGCCACTTCATCGGCGCATCCTTTGGCGGCTACAAGCAATCAGGCATTGGGCGCGAAGAAGGCGCTGAAGAGCTGCTGACTTATACGCAGCACAAGAATGTGCATGTGGTGTTTTAGAGCTACTCCAACACAATCCCGCGCTCTTTCACCACCCTCGCCCACAGCGCCATTTGCTGACGGATGAAGCTTTGCGCCGCATCGGGGCTGCCCTTTTGCATCTCACCACCCAACTGCGCAATGCGGGCCACAACCTCGGGTGACTCCAATGCTTTTTGCAGCGCGGCTGCCAGCTTTTGCACCACCGCCTCAGGTGTGCCAGCCGGGGCCAAAATCACATTCCACTCGTAGATCTCAGCCCCCACCACACCCGCCTCGACCATGCTGGGCACCTGGGGCAGGATGGGGGAACGCTTGGCACTGGTCACGGCCAAGGCGCGCAGGCGGCCCGACTGGATGTGGCCCAGCGTTGAAGCCAGGTTGCCAAAAAACACCGGTACTTGCCCACCCACCACATCGTTGAGTGCAGGGCCTGCGCCCTTGTAGGGGATGTGCGCCATCTCCACTTTGGCGGCAGACTCGAACAAAGCTCCTGCTAAATGCTGGGCAGAGCCATTGCCTGAGGATGCAAACGTCACCGCGTCCTTGCGCGCCTTGGCCAGGGTCACCAGATCGGAAACGGACTTGGCGGAAAACTGCGCATTGACCAGCAGTACATTGGGGAATAAGGCAATCAGACCAACGGGGCGAAAGGCTTTGTCAGTGTCATACGGCAGCTTGGGGTAGAGCGCCGGGTTCACCGCGAAGGACGATGCGTCCAGCATCAGCGTGTGGCCATCAGGCACGGCCTTGGCCACGATGGCTGCACCAATCTGCCCGCTGGCCCCCGGCTTGTTTTCAATCACCACCGGCTGGCCCAAGGCCTCGCTCAGCTTAGGCGCAATCAAGCGTGCCATGGTGTCCGCGCCACCCGCTGGGGGGTAAGTAACGACAAGGGTGATGGGTTTGGTAGGCCAGGCAGCAGCTTGAGCGTAGGACATGACAGGCGTCAAGAAGGAGACGGCTGCTACCAATAAAAGAGCTGCTTGTGCAGCATACACATGGGTTACAGCCGTATTTTTCATGAATTTTCTCAGTTAAGGCAGGTATTTTCAAGCACTCTAAAAAATTCGACTTAAGGCGTAATGCCTTACTCAAAGATTCCGGCCAGCCGCTAAAGCTGAAGGATCGTGCTCAGATTGGAATTCCCATCCGCCGAGCCTGTTCAGTCAGCTCACCGCGAAAATTCGGATGCGCAATACCTATCAACTCCCGCGCGCGCTGCCCGGCCGACTTGCCTCGCAACTGGGCCACGCCGTACTCGGTGACGACGTAGTTGATGTCGTTCTTGCTAGTGCTGACGTGGGTGCCGGGGCTGAGCACGGGGACGATGCGTGAAATGCTGTCGTTTTTGGCGGTGGACGGCAACACGATAAAGGCCTTGCCACCACATGAGCGGTTGGCGGCGCGCACGAAGTCGGACTGGCCGCCAGTGCCTGAGTAAGGCGAAGAACCCAGGCTTTCAGAGCCGCACTGACCGAGCAGGTCAATCTGCAACGTGGCGTTGATGGCGATCAGCTTGTCGTTCTGGCCTGCCAGTTCGGGGGTGTTGGTGAAGTTCACCGGATGGATTTCGAGCGCCGGGTTGCGGTCCATGAAGCGGTAGAGCTTGTTGGAGCCGAGGGCGAAGGTGGCGACCATTTTGCCGGGCAGGTAGTTCTTGCGCCGATTGGTGACGGCGCCGCTTTCCACTAGCGTCAAAATGCCGTCGCCGATCATTTCGGTGTGAATGCCCAAGTCGTGCTTGTGCGTGAGCTGCATCACCACCGCATCGGGGATGCCGCCGTAGCCGATTTGCAGGGTCGAGCCATCGTCGATCATGTCGGCAACGTACTTGCCAATGGCCTCCTGCACCGGGCCGATCTTGGGCAGCCCGACTTCGAGCACCGGTTCGCTGCTTTCGACCAGGGCCGTGACCTGCGAGATGTGCACATGGCAATTGCCATAGGCAAAGGGCACGTTGGGGTTGACCTCCAGCACCACCGCCCTGGCTTTGGCGATGGCGGCCAGGGTGTAGTCGGTGCCCAGGCTGATGGAGAAATAACCGTGGACGTCCATGGG
>CANCAO010000164.1 GCA_947374105.1 Comamonadaceae bacterium
ATGAGCTGTGCGGTCCGCAGGTCTTCACGCTCAAAACGCTGGTGACGCTGGCAGGGGCATACAGCGGTGTACGCCGAGGACAGGGACGCCCCGTCATGGCGCTACCCGAAGCGTTGGGCCGCCTGCAAGCCCAGCTGATGGCTTGGCTACCCGGCCCGACGCTCATGAGCCCGGACAATATGGACTCCATGCGTGTGGATAACGTGGCCAGCGGACAAGGCCTAGGGTTCAAGGCCTTGGGCATTTCGCCCGCTTCGCTGGGTGCTATTGGCCCGACCTATCTGGCGCCGCTGGAGCAGCAAGACCTGTGTCTGGAGCTGCGTCGCCACTGGCACAGCGACTGAATCCATCCCTCAACGGCCCAGCATGCAAATTTATCTGGTCGGCGGTGCAGTGCGCGACGCCTTACTGGGCTTGCCCGTCAAAGACCGCGACTGGGTGGTGGTGGGCAGCACGCCTGAGGCGATGACCGCGCAGGGCTACATGCCCGTGGGGCGAGACTTCCCCGTCTTCCTGCACCCCCAGACGCATGAGGAATACGCGCTGGCGCGCACCGAGCGCAAAACCGCACGCGGCTATCGGGGCTTTGCCATCCACACCTCGCCCGAAGTGACGCTGGAAGAAGACCTGGCGCGGCGCGATCTCACTATCAATTCAATAGCTGCCTACGCACATTCCGAAAGCGCTACAGGCCAATTTGATATAAAAAATCAGCCACTGATCGACCCCTACCACGGGCAGCAAGACATTGCCAAGCGCGTCTTTCGCCACGTCACCCCGGCATTCCGCGAAGACCCGGTCCGCATCCTGCGCGTGGCACGACTCGCTGCCCGCTTCACCGACTTCACTGTCGCCCCTGAAACCCAAGCGCTGATGTGCCAGATGGTGGAAGACGGCGAGGTGGATCACCTCGTGCCCGAGCGCGTCTGGCAAGAGCTGAGCCGGGGTCTGATGGAAGCCCAACCTTCAAGAATGTTTGACGTGCTGCGCGACTGCGGAGCGTTGAGACGCCTGCTGCCCGAGGTGGACCGCCTGTGGGGCGTGCCACAGTCGGCCGAGCACCACCCCGAGATCGACACCGGCGTGCACCTGATGCTGGTACTGGACATGGCCGCGCAACTGGGTGCGCCGCTGCCCGTGCGCTTTGCCTGCCTGGGTCACGACCTGGGCAAGGGCACCACGCCTGCCGACGTGCTGCCCCGCCACATCGGCCACGAAGAGCGCAGCGCACGCCTGCTCAAGGGCGTGTGCGAGCGCCTGCGTGTGCCCGTGGACTGCCGCGAGCTGGCTGACGTGGTGGCGCGTGAGCACGGCAACATCCACCGCAGCGGCTCGCTGCATGCCACCGCTAACGCGGCGGCTTTGGTGCGCTTGCTTGAGCGCTGCGACGCCATTCGCAAACCGCAACGCTTTGCCCAAGTTCTACTGGCCTGCGAGTGCGATGCAAGAGGCCGCATGGGCTTTGCCGACGCGCCCTACCCGCAGCGCCCACGCCTGCAAGCGGTGCTGAATGTCGTGCTGGGCGTTGCTACTAACTCAATAGCTGCTCATGCACTTGAAATGGGCGTTACAGGCCTAAAGGTGGGTCAAATGATTCAGACGGCAAGGGTGGCGGCGGTGGCGCAATCCCTGCACACCACTACTTCACCAGGAGACACAGAATGACCCAAGAATTTGCCGGAAAAGTCGTGCTCATCACCGGTGGTAGCCGGGGCATTGGTCAGGGCATTTCGGCGGCGTTTGCAGCCCAGGGCGCGCAGACCGTGCTGGTGGCCGCAAGCCCGGCCAATCTGGACGCGGCGGCGCAGGCGATTGCGGCAACGGGTGCACTCACACCCAGCGTCTGCGCTGCCGATCTGGCCCATGCTCAGCAGCGCGCAGGGCCATGTAGTCAACATCATTGGTGGTGCGGCGCGCACGCCGGATGCCAGCTTCTTGATTGGCGGATCGGTCAACGCCGCCATGCACAACTTCACCAAAGGTCTGTCAGGCCTAGGCAAAAAAGACGGCGTGAATGTGAAGGCCATCCTGCCGGGCTTGACCGAGACCGGCCGCGTCAAGCAAATCTTTGAACAGCGCGCCGCAAGCAGTAGCAAGTCGGTAGACGAAGAGCCGAAGAGCGCACCGCACAAGTCACCCGCGATGGCCTAGCCCGCCTGGGTCAACCCGAAGATGTGGCTGCGCTGGCCTTATTCCTGTGCGGCGAGAGTGCACGCCACATTCAGGGCACTGCGATTGCGGCAGACGCGGGCGGTACGGCGGGGTTGTATTGAGACCGGTTCGCGGTAATCTCAAAATTGACAGGCGTTATTTTGATTAGTCTTGGGTCTCTCCCATGGCTAGAACACGCCCACGACTTCCCATCAGTTACCCCGTGGACTGTAAAAAGCGCCGCACCTCTGGCAATGCCGCAGCAATTTCCAATGTGCTATTGCCGCCGTCTGTTCTTTTGAGTCACTCAACAAAGTGGTGACGGCGCCGATGGCGCAGCCTGCTTTGATAGTTCGGTCTGATGCACGCCTGATGTCTTCGCACCGACAGCACCAACCCCAACTCCGGTTTTGGACATTCCCACTGCACCGCCCGTGGTATTGACGCCGACGTGAATAAGACCTTCTTGGTAAACAAGACTGGCGAGCCGTCATTCATCACTTCCGCATGTTGGGCAAGGCATTGCAAACTCCTCGATGCATATCAACTTGATCTACGCCGTATTTTTTAGTACTGTTTAGATGCTTGGCTTAGAGTCAATCGGTCACGCCGATCTGGGCGAGCGTGACCGATCAAATCAATCATCTTTTCAGGTCTGCGATTTGCCGGTTCAGACGTTTGACTTCTTCACGTTCGCGATTGATTTTTTGATCAAGATCGCGGACTTTGTCGCTCTTCTCACGCTCCAAGCGGGTAATCTGCGTCTCATGATTTGAAATGGTCCGGCTCAAGTCCAGAACTTTGCGTGCAATCTCAGCTTCTTTTTTGGCATCCATCATTTTTCTCTCCTTGTGTATCTCGTGGTTTTTAAATGCCAGATACCGATCAGGTACCTGGGGGAAAATCTGACCGCTTCGATGCTTACGAACCAGACACGGCCAGCTCAAGCGGAGGCACTTTAGTGACAGTGACCGAGAGCTGGTACTCCAAGAGTTCAACGTCTTTGATGCTCGCGCATGCCAGACGCAGGTCTTCCGAGATCGCTCTGCAGACAATCATCCCCCGTACTTTTTGTCCTGTTTCGGCTACGTTCTGCCGTATCCAATTGACATAGCGCAGGAGTTGACCGACCACGCGCTCATACCCTCTGGACACCTTGAGTTCCAGCACGACGAGCCCTCCGTTTTTGTCAACGGCCAGAATATCGATGCGCCGTCCTCCGGCTGCGAATTCAAAGCCACTCCCGTCCTCGCCTTCATAGAGTTTCAAACCAAGCTCAATTCTGTCCAGGTTCTTGGCAAGGTAGAGTTGCAAATCACGTTCAAGCAAGAATTCGGTGGAGCCGACAGGCGCTGGGCTGTCTTCGTCCTCATCCACAGCGTTTTGCTCTTCTTCTTTTTCAACATCTCCCAATACGAGTTCATGAATAGGGTGAGGGTCCTTGCCCGGTTCATACAGACGGAACTGCCCCGTTGCGATCTTGAACAACACGTCATCCTCGGGCTTCTTGACAGGGTGATGCAGTCGGCTTGCGTCATTGGTTGAAAGTACCACCAAATGGGCTTTAACTCCCGCAGGTTGGAGTTTGGGATATTTTTCGCTAAACCAACTCAGAACACGACCTGTGGTGATGACTTGCCCAGGTTGGAGCCCAAATTCCTGAAGCATGTCTCGGATGAGCATGCGAAGTGGTTTGTCGTAGATTGTTTTTGCCATTGAATGGCCCCCTGTCGGTTTTAGTTGATGAATCGCTATGTACGGGCTAAGTCTTGATAACTTCGCGCCATCTGTTGTGACCTGTGGCAGGTCAAGAACGATCGTTTCTAAAAGACCACGATCAAGCTATATTTGCAACACATGAGGCATTAAATGGCACTTATAGTGTGCCATACGTATTTGATAAGGTGTTGTTTTAAATGATTCACTGCGGGAAGCTGGCTATGCATGAAAAAGCTGCTTCCTTTGACTGCCAGACAGGTATTTGCCCGCAATTTGCGACGCTATCGGCGTGTCCGTGATATCTCCCAAGAACAGCTTGCCTTGCAGGCCGGGATGAGTCGCAGTTACGTGAGTGGCATTGAGCGTGAGGAACGCAATGTGTCGATCGATAACATGGGGGGGCTGGCTGATGCGCTTGGTGTACCGCTCAAGGATCTGGTCGATCCGGATTTTTTTAGCAGCGTCGACAGGCGCTAGACCATTCCCTCAATCAGATCGGACGATCTCTAAAAATCATCGCGACGGCGTTGGCGTCTGCAAGTGGCTCTGCGCCCAACTCACGATATCCGCTGCCGTGTGCATCGCACCGGCTTGACGCGCCACCTCGCGCCCGCCCACAAACAAAGCCAGCGTCGGGATGCTGCGGATGTTGAACCGAGCCCCCAGGTTCTGCGCGACTTCCGTGTTGACTTTTGCCACCCGCACATGCGGCTCCAGCAGCCCCGCCGCCTGTTCATAAGCCGGTGCCATCATGCGGCACGGCCCGCACCACGGTGCCCAAAAATCCACCAGCACGGGAATATCGTTGCGGCTGATGTGGCGGTCAAATGCCGCCTCGTCCAGCTCCACCGGATGGGCTGTGAACAAAGGCTTGTGGCACTTGCCGCAATCCGGCGCGTTGGCCAGATCACCGGTTTGAACGCGGTTGGTGGTGTGACAGTGGGGGCAGACGATGTGGCGTGATGCAGTCATGGGGAACCTTTTCTGACGACCTAAATGAGGTCAGTCGAGTGAGATTCAAGGTGACCGCATTGACTGCCATTGCGAGCGCAGTGCGGCAATCCATAGCTCCAGAATTGCCGCACTGCGCTCGCAAAGACGGATACACCGATAAACTTCGG
>CANCAO010000165.1 GCA_947374105.1 Comamonadaceae bacterium
CGCTTTGCCGCGCTGATTCGTGATTTATTCCGAGCGAATGTTGGCCTCTTTCAACCAGGGCAACCAGCGCTCAAAGTCGGCGTCCAGCCGGGCTTTAAAGCCTGTGGCATCGCGCGGATTCATGAAGCCAGACTCGGCCAAACGTGCCGCCACATCGGGCTGGCTCACCACCTTGGCCAAGGCCTCTTCGATGCGCTTGCGTGTGTCGGGTGCCATGCCCGCAGGCGCCAACACGCCGTACCAATTGCTCATTTGCAACGCGGGCATACCGGCTTCGACCGAGGTGGGAACGTCGGGCAACTGGGGCGAGCGTTTGGTGTCGAAAATCGCAATCGCTTTGATGCGACCGTCTTTGACGTGGTTGCGCAAAATGGGCACGTCCGCGTTGATCAAATCCACCGTGCCCGCCATCAAGTCGGTGATGGCGGGTGCTGCGCCCCGGTAGGGGATGTGCACCATCGGCACGTTGGCCGCTTTGCTCAACATCTCCGCGCCAATGTGCATGGTGCCGCCCATGCCGGTGGAGCCGTAATTGAGTTGCTTGGGCTCTTTGGCTTTGGCCACCAGTTCAGCCAAGTTGTTCACACCCAAAGTCGTGCGCACGGCCAGCATGGTTTGCACCTCGCCCAGCAGGTACAGCGGCTCCACGTCTTTGCGTGGGTTGTAGGGCAAGTTGGGCGTAGTGCCCGCCGAGAGCACCAGGCTGGAGGTGGTGAGCAACAGCGTAGCGCCATCGGGTGCGGACTTGGCCACAAGCGCCACGCCAATCACGCCGCCCGCGCCGCCCCGGTTGTCCACCACCACGCTCTTACTCAAGGCCACACCCAAGGGCGTGGCGATGATGCGCGCGATTTGATCGGCTGGCCCACCCGCAGCAAAGGGGACAATGATTTTGACGCTGTCGGATTGGCTGTGCGCGGCTTGGGTGAAGGCCCCCGCACACACGGCCAAGCAGCTCAGGATGAGGTTCAATTTCATGGCGATTCCTTTAGAAAAAAAAGCGCAATTCATTTGTACTTGGT
The DNA here is from genome assembly GCA_947374105.1 of Comamonadaceae bacterium. GTDB lineage: Bacteria > Pseudomonadota > Gammaproteobacteria > Burkholderiales > Burkholderiaceae_C > CANCDA01. The sequence continues at coordinate 1,023 of CANCAO010000165.1, forward strand.
CACGGCCAAGGTCGCCAAATCTATGCCCTGCGCAATGTCGATTTTTTGGCGACGGTCACCCTGGTCAATCTGCTCGGCAAGCTGCAACACAGCTTCGATTTGATCCAAGGGAATGAACACCACCCCCGCCTCGTCGGCCGCCACCACGTCCCCGGCCCGCACCGACACCCCATGGATGCGCACGCAACCATTGATCTCCACCGTCTCTAGCCGCCACTTGCCGGTGATCGGCGTCACGCCGCGCGCCCAGATGGGAAAGCCCGCCGTGCGGGACACATTGGGGTCACGGTAAGAGCCGTCGATGATCGCGCCCGCACAGCCCGCGCGCGCCGCCAGCGTGGCCGATTGACCGCCCATGTTGGAGATATTTAACAAGCCTTCGATCACCACCACATCACCCGGCTCGGCCAGGTTGTAAGCCTCGTGCTCGCCCATTTTGCCCTTGCCCGTTTGTGCGATCTGCAAGGGGCTACTCGCGCGCTCTACATTGCGCACCGTCACGGCCTGACCCACCATGCGTTTGAGCGGCAAACTGGGCTTGAGGATCGACGCAGGAATGACCCCCACCAAGCCCAGTTGATCCATCGCATCCGACAGGTTGCCCGTCAAATCTTCCAGCGCGGCCACACGCTGAATCACGTCGGGCGCGACACGGTCTAACGTGAGGCGGCGAATGGCTTCAGGGGACACACGACCGGTCAATTTTTTGGGTGTTGACATATCTAGTCCGCGTTTTAGCTCAATAAACCCGCCAGCAACGCCGCCACGTGCACGGCCTCGCGCTGCGCGCCGTCGTGAATCTGGTGGCGGCAACTGGTGCCATCGGCCACCACGATGGCGTCGGGTTGCTTGCGCACCGCCGGTAGCAGGCTGAGTTCGGCCATTTGCATGGACACCTCATAGTGGCTGGCCTCGTAACCGAAGCTGCCCGCCATGCCGCAGCAACTGCTCTCGATCAGCTCGGGCTTGGCGCCGGGGATGAGTTGCAGCACCTGCATGATGGGTGTGACTGCGTCAAAGGCTTTTTGGTGACAGTGACCGTGCAAGAGAATAGGCTGCGATGCAGGTTTGAGTTTTGATTTCAGCCCTTCGAGCTGGCCCGCTGTGGCCTCGCGCGCCAGGAACTCTTCAAACAACAACGCTTGACCCGCGATGGTCTGCGCGGCTTGGCCCAGACCCATGACGAGCATCTCGTCACGCATGGTGAGTAGGCAAGATGGCTCCAGACCGACGATGGCAATGCCTTTTTCAGCAAAGGGCAACAGCGCGTCCACCAGCTCCTGCGCTTTGACCTTGGCCTGGTCCACCATGCCGTTGGCGAGGAAGGTGCGGCCACAGCACAAGTGCTTGCCATCTGCTATTGCTTTAGTAGCTACATATGCAGTGTATCCGGCGGCTTGAAGCAATTTCAAGGCTGAAAATGCGTTGTCGGATTCGAAAAAACCGTTGAAGGTGTCCACAAACAGCACCACCGGTTTGGCGGCTGCCAGAACTTCTTCGCGGCTGGCGCCAGAATTCCGTTCGGGCTGAGCCTGTCGAAGCCCTTCGACAAGCTCAGGGCGAACGGTATTGAGCGAATTGAAGAAATGCTGCCGTTGCCACTGCGGCAAGCTGCGCTGGGCTGACAGGCCCAAGAGCTTTTCGCTCAAGCTGGCCAGCAAGGGAAAGCGGTTGCGCAGATTGAGCAGCGGCGCAAAGCGGCTGGCCAGCGGCGCGTAGTCGGGCAGGTGGGCGATGAGCTTGTCTTTGAGCGTGTGGCCGTGCTTGGCCTTGTAGTGCTGCAAAAACTCCACTTTCATTTTGGCCATGTCCACGCCGGTCGGGCAGTCACGCTTGCAGCCCTTGCAACCCACGCACAAGTCCATGGCTTCTTTGACGGCTTCGCTGGTGAAAGCGTCTTGCCGGTTCAGGCCTTCAAGCTGACCTGAAAGTGCCAAGCGCAAAGTATTGGCCCTGCCGCGTGTGGAGTGCTGCTCATCGCGCGTGACGCGGTAGCTCGGGCACATGGTGCCCGCATCAAACTTGCGGCAGTGGCCGTTGTTGTTGCACATCTCTACTGCCTTGGCCAGGCCCTGTGCCGGGTCGCCGCCGGTGCCGGGGGCGGAGGTTTCTTCAGTCACCGGGTTGTTCTGCACGTTCCAGGCGCTCCAGTCCAGCACCGGCTTGAGCGGGATGACTTTGTAGCTGGGCGGGAAGCGCATCAGGCTCGTGTCGTCCATCTTGGGCGGCTCAACCATGCGGCGCGGGCTGAGCAAATCCAGCGGGTCGAGGTGCTGTTTGATTTGACCAAAGGCTTGCGTGATCTGGGGGCCAAACTGCCACTCGATCCACTCGCCCCGGCACAGGCCGTCGCCATGCTCGCCGCTGTACGCGCCTTTGAATTTACGCACCAGCGCCGATGCTTCTTCAGCAATCGCGCGCATCTTGGTGGCCTCACCTTTACGCATATCCAAAATGGGCCGCACATGCAGCGTGCCCACCGAGGCATGGGCGTACCAAGTGCCTTTGCTGCCGTACTTGGCAAACACTTCGGTCAAGCCATCGGTGTACTCGGCCAAGTGTTGCAGCGGCACGGCGCAGTCTTCGATAAAGCTCACCGGCTTGCCATCGCCCTTCAAGCTCATCATGATGTTGAGGCCCGCCTTGCGCACCTCCCACAGGTTTTTTTGCGGGGCGTCGTCGATCATCTCGACCACGCTGCCGGGCAGGCCCAAGTCACCCATCAGTTCGACGAGTTGTTTGATCTTGGGCGTGAGGTCGGCCTTGGACGCACCCGAGAACTCCACCAGCAGCACGGCTGCGGGCTTGCCACCGTTGATATGCGGCGAGAGCGCGGTGCGGATGGTGGGCGCGAAGGCCGGGTTTTGCAGGGACAGCTCGATCATGGTGCGGTCCACCAGCTCAACCGCCGTGAGCGCGCCGCCCTGCATGTGGTGGCCTAACTTGACGATGTGCTGCGCCGCGTCCATGGCGGAATGGAACGTGGGAAAGTTCACCACGCCCAACACCTTGGCGCGTGGCAGTTCCGAGAGGCGCAGGGTGAGCGATTGGGTCAGCGCCAGCGTGCCTTCGCTGCCCACCAACAGGTGCGCGAGATTGACCGATCCGTCCGCCGTGTAAGGCTTTTCGCTCTGGTTGTTAAAGATGTCCAGGTTGTAGCCCGCCACGCGGCGCAGCACCTTGGGCCAGCGGGCTTCGATCTCGGCTTGATGTTCTGCCGCCAGCGTGCGCACATAGTCACCAATTTCTTTCACACGACCCGTGGCCGAATCAAAACGTCCAAAGTCCAGCAGGCTGCCGTCGCTCAGCATGGCTTGCGCGCCCAGCACGTTGTGCACCATATTGCCGTAGGCGATGGAGCGACTACCGCAAGAGTTGTTGCCCGCCATGCCGCCCAGCGTCGCCTGCGCGCTGGTGGACACGTCCACCGGATACCACAGGCCGTGCTTCTTGAGAGCGAGGTTGAGGTGGTCTAGCACCAGGCCGGGCTCGACCTTGGCGGTGCGGTTTTGCACATCGACTTCGAGGATGTTGCGCAGGTACTTGGAGTGGTCTATCACCAGCCCGGCGCCCACCGTTTGGCCGCACTGGCTGGTGCCGCCACCGCGCGGCACGATGGGCACGCTCAGGTCACGGCAGATGGCCAGCGCCAGCGCAACGTCTTGGGTGTTTCGAGGCACGAACACGCCGACGGGCATGGCTTGGTAGATCGAAGCATCGGTCGCGTAGCGGCCCCGGTCAGCGGGGGAGAACAGCACTTCGCCTTGGGTCTCGGCGGTGAGCCGCGCGGCCAAGCGGCCTGCGACTTCGTTACTGACGCGGGCCACGGTTTCATAGGCGTCGCGGGCGGATGCTTGAGTCACGTTCAGGGGCAGGGGTGCGTTCATGTTTGCCTACTTAGGGTTGTCTATTGCGTTGGGAGAGAGTGCCGAAATTCACGAGACCGATGGGCTTTTGTACGCCCC
>CANCAO010000166.1 GCA_947374105.1 Comamonadaceae bacterium
CTCGGGCGGCGCGCGCATCCAAGAGGGCGTGGCGTCCTTGGGCGGCTATGCCGATGTGTTCCAGCGCAACGTCATGGCCAGCGGCGTGGTGCCTCAGATCAGCATGATCATGGGGCCATCAGCTGGCGGCGCAGTGTACAGCCCCGCCATGACGGACTTCATCTTCATGGTGAAGGACTCCAGCTACATGTTCGTCACCGGCCCCGAGGTGGTCAAGACCGTGACGCACGAGGAAGTTACGGCCGAAGAGCTGGGCGGCGCCATCACCCACACCACCAAGAGCGGCGTGGCCGACCTGGCGTTTGAGAACGATGTTGAGGCGCTCTTGATGCTGCGCCGCCTGTACAACTACCTGCCACTGAGCAACCGCGAGAAAGCGCCAGTGCGCCAAAGCGGTGACCCGATGGACCGCATGGAGTTGAGCTTGGACACGCTGGTGCCCGACAACCCCAACAAGGCCTACGACATGAAGGAGCTGATCGTCAAAACCGTGGATGACGGCGACTTCTTCGAGCTGCAACCCGAGTATGCCAAAAACATCCTGATCGGCTTTGCCCGCATGGACGGCCAGACCGTGGGCATCGTCGCCAACCAGCCGCTGGTGCTGGCGGGTTGCCTGGACATCAAGTCGTCGATCAAGGCGGCACGCTTCGTGCGCTTTTGCGACGCCTTCAACATCCCCGTCATCACCTTCGTCGATGTGCCCGGCTTCATGCCCGGCACCAGCCAAGAGTACGGCGGCATCATCAAGCACGGGGCCAAGTTGCTCTACGCCTACGCCGAATGCACCGTGCCCAAGATCACGGTGATCACGCGCAAAGCTTACGGCGGCGCCTATGACGTGATGAGCTCCAAACACTTGCGTGGCGATGTCAACTTCGCCTGGCCCAATGCCGAGATTGCCGTGATGGGTGCCAAAGGCGCGGTGGAAATCATCTTCCGTGAAGACAAAGGCGACCCAGCCAAACTGGCCGCCAAAGAAGCCGAATACAAAGCCCGCTTCGCCAACCCGTTTGTGGCCGGTGCGCGGGGCTTTATCGACGACGTGATCCTGCCGCACGAAACCCGTAAACGCATCTGCCGTTCACTGGTGATGCTCAAAGACAAGAAGCTGGAGAACCCGTGGCGCAAGCACGGGAACATCCCACTTTGAACACGAAGGAAAACAAGAATATGTTCACCAAAATTCTCATCGCCAACCGTGGCGAAATCGCTTGCCGCGTCATCGTCACCGCTCGAAAAATGGGCATCAAAACTGTGGCCGTTTACTCGGACGCTGATAAGGAAGCACGCCATGTGGCACTGGCTGACGAAGCCGTCAACATCGGCCCCGCGCCCAGCCGTGAGAGCTATTTGCTAGCCGACAAGATCATTGCCGCGTGCAAACAAACCGGCGCACAGGCGGTACATCCCGGCTACGGTTTTCTGAGTGAAAACGCGGGCTTTGCCAAGCGGGTGGAAGAAGAGGGCATCGTCTTCATCGGCCCCAAGCACTACAGCATTGCTGCCATGGGCGACAAGATTGAGTCCAAGAAGTTGGCGGGTGCGGCGGGGGTCAATTGCATCCCCGGCGTGAACGATGCGATTGAAACGGCGGAGCGCGCGGTGGAGATTGCCCAGGGCATTGGCTACCCGGTGATGATCAAGGCCAGCGCGGGCGGCGGCGGCAAGGGCTTGCGTGTGGCGCATGACGACAAGGAGGCATTTGAAGGCTTCACCTCTTGCCGCAACGAGGCGCGCAACAGCTTTGGTGATGACCGCGTGTTCATCGAGAAGTTTGTCGAAGAACCGCGCCACATTGAGATTCAGCTCATCGGTGATAGCCAGGGCAACGTGCTTTATCTGAACGAGCGCGAGTGCTCCATTCAGCGCCGCCACCAAAAGGTGATTGAAGAGGCGCCGTCTCCTTTTATCTCTGAGGCCACCCGCAAGGCCATGGGCGAGCAGGCCGTGGCACTGGCCAAGGCGGTGAAGTACCAAAGCGCGGGCACGGTGGAGTTTGTGGTGGGCAAGGACCAAAGCTTTTACTTTCTGGAGATGAACACGCGCCTACAGGTGGAGCACCCGGTGACGGAATGCATCACCGGGCTGGACCTGGTGGAGTTGATGATTCGCGTGGCGGCGGGTGAGCCACTTCCGCTGGCGCAAAAAGATGTTCAGCGCAATGGTTGGGCGATGGAGTGTCGCATCAACGCCGAAGACCCATTTCGCAATTTCTTGCCCAGCACGGGTCGGCTGGTTCGCTTTGCGCCGCCAACGCAGACAATGTTCCAGTCGAACACGGCAGAGTTGTTGGGTGTGCGCGTGGACACTGGCGTACAAGACGGTGGCGAGATCCCGATGTTCTATGACTCGATGATCGCCAAGCTCATCGTGCACGGCACAGACCGGCTCGACGCGATTGCCAAAATGCGCGAGGCGCTCAATGGCTTTGTCATTCGCGGCGTTAGCAGCAATATCCCGTTTCAGGCGGCGTTGCTGGCGCACCCCAAGTTCGTGTCGGGTGACTTCAATACTGGTTTTATTGCCGAAAATTACGGCAAAGGCTTCCGCGCTGAAGACGTGCCGCACTACGACTCGGACTTTTTGGTGGCGTTGGCTGCTTTTGTGCGGCGCAAGTCGCGCGAGCGTGCGGCGGGTCTGTCGGGCCAGTTGCCTGGCTATGCGGTCAAGGCGGGCAAAGACTACGCGGTGATCACGCTAGCCGCAGACGGGCAGCACAGCTATGCAGCCGTTCATGTGGATGAGTTTGTGGGGGAAACAGGCTCTGCATCAGTCAAGGTAGGCGCAAGCAGCTACAAAATTCATAGCGACTCTCGACTCAATGACATTTGCATCAGCGGCACGGTGAATGGACAAGCGTTCACGGCGCAGGTGGAGCGTGGCTCGCCCAAGAACCCGCTGGCGTTGACCATTCAGCACAATGGCCGCAAGATCGAAGTGCTGGTGGTGTCGCCCCGCATGGCCGAGTTGCACCAACTCATGCCGCACAAAACACCGCCTGACATGAGCCGCTTTGTGCTCTCGCCCATGCCGGGCCTGCTGGTGGAAGTGGCCGTGGTGCCAGGGCAAAAAGTGCAAGCCGGTGAGCGTGTCGCGGTGATTGAGGCCATGAAGATGGAGAACGTGCTGTTTGCTGCGGCTGACGGCGTGGTGGGCAAAGTGCTGGCTGCCAAGGGCGAGTCGCTCGTGGTGGATCAGGCGATTGTTGAATTTGTTTGAATAGATGGAACTACAAACTTTTCAGGAGTAAGCCATGAATACGCAAGAATTTGAAGCTTCATTAAGAGCAGATAACTACGACGAAATCAACACCGTCAGCAAAGACCTGGGCTACCAGATGGGGGAGCATCAACACACGTTTGACGCTTGCGCCTTAATCACGGCGGGGCAAATCGACATCACCGTGGATGGCGTGTCAACCAGCTACAAGGTGGGCGATGTTTTTCGGCTTTCAGCGGGCACGGTTCATACCGAAAATGCAAGCCAATTTGGCGTGACCTACCTCGTAGGCCGCCGCAACCTAGTGAAATCATGATGAGACCTTTCAAAGTGCTGGGCATTCAGCAAATCGCCATTGGTGGCCCAGATAAAAAACGCCTGCAAAAACTCTGGGTGGATATGCTGGGGCTTGAAGTCACCGGCACTTTTCGCAGCGAACGTGAGAACGTAGATGAAGACATCTGCGCCATGGGCACGGGCCTCTTCAAGGTCGAGGTGGATTTGATGCAGCCGCTGGACCCCGACAAAAAGCCTGCTGTGCACACCACGCCGCTCAACCATGTGGGCCTCTGGATTGACGACCTGCCTGCGGCTGTAACGTGGTTGACGGCCCAAGGCGTGCGCTTTGCCCCTGGTGGTATCCGTCAAGGCGCGGCAGGGTTTGACATCTGCTTTTTGCACCCCAAGTCGAACGATGAGTTCCCGATTGCGGGCGAGGGGGTGTTGATTGAGCTGGTACAGGCGCCGCCTGAAGTGGTGATCGCATTCGAACGTCTGCTGACTTAGCGGGAGATTTATCCGGTTTTTCGTTGTCTATTCTCGGGTTTTATGGCTTGAGGTTTTTATATCCTTGATGCTTATTAGTTGGGGATTCAGCCATGAGACCATTGCCGCTTTCTCAGGGAGTGATGTCCAATCATTCTGCTTCTGAAATTCCGCCTTCAAGGCGGATTGTGGGTGTGTCCAAAGTTCATCGGTCTGACCTTGGCGGATTGCCTAAAGCTAAGGCCACTGAAATGAAAAGTTCAGATGAACGACTAGGGGTCTGGCGACCAGGAATCTTGTTGGCTCGTCGTGCACGTCTGCCTCTGAAGTTGGGGATATTCCTAACTCTATTGCTTGTTCCTTTGATTGTTCTTGTTGCCTTGACAGTTCAGCGCACTAACAAAGAAATCTTGCAGACTGAAGCTGAAATCGAAGGTTTGGCGATCATCAGTTCAGCATCACAAGTTTTTACTTTATTAAACGTTCATCAAGGACTTAGCGCCAAGGTGGCACTCGGTAATGTATCTATCCAGACTAGTCTGGATAAAACCAGATCAGAGTTGAGACAAGCTAGCGCGCACACCCAATCGGTTGTTGATGATTCAAGATCGTTTGATCAGCGAGCGCAATGGAAAGCCATAGACGCGCGTTTGAAGCTTATTGTTCTGGAAAATCCCGTAAAAATGAAAGATGGGATCAAAAGACATGTCGAGCTGATGTCTGATTTGCGGGCGTGGCTTTATTCGGTCGGTGAGGTGTCGAATTTTTTACGTGATAGCGATTTGGCTTCCCACTCGTTGATGGAGATGGTATTCAATCGACCCATGAATTGGGCCGTAAAAAATGATCAAAACCAAAGGGCGAATTTAGTCAAACAGTTGTCAGATTCGCCTGCGCAACTTGCCTCAGATTCTTCAATCTTGGCTCAAGACTTAGCGAGCCAAATTCGAGCTTATGGCCTCTTCACCAACAGTCTTCAAACTCGTGTAAACAC
>CANCAO010000167.1 GCA_947374105.1 Comamonadaceae bacterium
GACTTGGTGTGGACGTATTTCGGCTTTGCCGATGACGACGAGGAAACCACCCGCATGCGACTGCTGCAGGCCAACCTGGCGGGCTCTGCCGGGCTGGTGTCGGTAGAAGACGCGGCGGTGTGCGAGATGATGCAGCGCGCCATGGGCGACGGGCAGAGTGGTGAGTCCTTCATCGAGATGGGCGGGCGCGAGTTGGACAGTGGCGGGGCGAGCAAACTCTCAGAGCGTGCCATCCGCAACTTTTGGCACAACTACAAACAAGACATGGGGCTGTGATGAACTTGAACCCCTCTCACGATCAACACTTTCGCGCCATTGAAAACCTGGTTTGTGAATGGGCCCGCGCCATTGACGAAGACCGGGTTGAAGCCATTGCTGAGTTGATGACGCCAGACGCCCGCTATACCGTCACCTCACGCTTCAACCACGACCGCAATTTGCCCATGGCGGTGATCGACTGCCACAGCGCCGCGCAACTCCGCGACCGCATCAAGTCCATGCGCATCGCCAACATTTACGAGCCGCACCACTACCGGCATATTCTCTCGGGTGTGCAGATCCTTGGTGAAGAGGGCGGTGATTTGCTGGTGCGCTCGAACTTTCTCGTCGTGCGCACGATGGAGATGGACGGCAACATGATGATTTACTCTACCGGGCAATGCCAGGATGTGGTGACCATCACGGCCGATGGCCCCCGCTTCAAACAGCGCAAGTTCATCTACGACTCCCGCGTGATCGAGACCTTGATGGTCATTCCGCTGTAAGCGCCAGACCTGACTACTGAAGGCATGACCATGACAAAAAATTTAGGCCAACGCGCCGCCCTCATGCTGGCCGTCTTGTGCACTGTCAGCACAGCGTTCGCCCAGACGCCAAGCAACTGGCCGCAAAAGCCCATTCGCATCATCGTACCCAACCCGGCAGGTGGCACGGCTGACTTGCTGCCACGCCTGATTGCTGAGCCGCTCAGCCAGCGCTTGGGTCAGCCCATCGTCATTGAAAACCGCGCTGGTGCGGCGGGCAATATCGCTGCCGAATACGTGGCCAACGCCGAGCCCGATGGCTACACCTTGATGGCCGCGCCACCGCCGCCCCTGTCCATCAACATCAACTTGTACCCCAAGCTCAACTACGACCCCGCCAAGTTCGTGCCCATCACCGTGCTGGCCGCCGTGCCCAACGCGCTCATGGTGCACCCCAGCGTGCCCGCGCAGACGGCAGAAGAGTTCATTGCCTATGCCAAGGCTAACCCCAACAAGCTCAGCTACGCCTCTCAGGGCAACGGCTCGACCGCGCATCTCACCGCCGAACTCTTCAAGCTCAAAACCGGCACACAGTTGCTGCATGTGCCTTACAAGGGCGATGCCCCGGCCATGTCCGATCTGCTGGGTGGTCATGTGCAGTTGATGTTTGGCAACGTGGCTGCCGCATCCGTGCACCTGAAGAGCGGCAAGCTGCGCATACTTGCCGTGACCAGTGCGAAGCGAATTGCGTCTATGCCGGGCATCCCCGCCCTCAATGAGCTGGTGCCGGGCGTGGTGGGCGTGGCCTGGTTCGCCATGGTGGCACCGCCGAAAACGCCGTCTGCCATTGCGGCGCGCCTGTCCACCACCGTAGCCGAGATTCTGCGCACACCCGAGATGACCAAGCGTTACGCTGAAGTCGGGGCCGAGCCCGTGGGCAACACACCCGAGGAGATGGCTGCCTGGCAGCGGGAAGACACCGAGCGTTGGCGTGCGGTGATCAAGGCCGGAAAGATCACGGTTGACTAGTTTGTGAAGATTTAAGCCGTGGACATTTTTCTCCAACAGGTCATTAACGGCCTGGTGCTGGGTAGCATCTACGCGCTGGTGGCGCTGGGCTACACCATGGTGTACGGCATCATCAACCTCATTAACTTTGCGCATGGCGAGGTGCTGATGGTGGGTGCGCTCACGAGCTGGACGGCCATTGGCTTGATGCAAGAGGCCGTGCCGTCTGCGCCGGGTTGGCTCATCTTGCTGCTGGCCTTGCTCATCGCCTGTGTAGTGGCGGCCACGCTTAATTTTGTGATTGAGAAAGTCGCTTACCGCCCGCTGCGCAACGCGCCCAAGTTGGCCCCGCTCATTACCGCTATTGGCATGTCTATCTTGCTGCAAACGCTGGCCATGATCATCTGGAAGCCCAGCTACAAGTCCTACCCTACCTTGTTGCCCAGCACGCCGATCTCAGTGGGCGGAGCGGTGATCACGCCGACGCAGATTTTGATTTTGGGGCTCACTGCGGTGGCGCTTGCCCTGCTCATGTGGCTGGTCAACGCCACGCGCTTGGGTCGCGCCATGCGTGCTACGGCCGAGAACCCGCAAGTAGCCGCGCTGATGGGCGTGCGGCCTGACCGCGTGATCTCGGCCACCTTCATCATTGGCGCGGTGCTGGCCGCATTGGCGGGCGTGATGTGGGCGGCCAACTATGGCACTGTGCACCACAGCATGGGTTTCTTACCAGGGCTCAAGGCCTTTACCGCTGCTGTGTTTGGCGGTATCGGCAACCTGGGCGGGGCCGTGCTGGGCGGTATTTTGCTGGGTCTGATCGAGTCCATTGGCGCGGGCTATATCGGTGACCTGACGAGCGGTGTGCTGGGCAGCCACTACGCCGACATCTTTGCCTTCATCGTGTTGATCGTGGTGCTCACGCTGCGGCCCTCGGGTCTGTTGGGTGAGCGGGTGACGGAGCGGTCATGAAAAATAATTTATCAAACGCATCCGTCATTCCCGCGAAGGTGGGAATCCAGACCGTTAAATTGTGTTTGGCCGCCTTCGCCCTGCTCATCCTGCCCCTGCTGCTGCAAGGCTTTGGCAACGCCTGGGTGCGCATTGCCGACATGGCGCTGCTGTATGTGCTGCTGGCTTTGGGCTTGAACATCGTGGTGGGCTACGCGGGCCTGCTGGATCTGGGCTACGTTGCTTTCTTTGCGATTGGGGCTTATTTGTATGGCTTGTTATCGTCGCCGCATTTGAGTGAAACCTTTGCATGGCTGGCGGCCATGTTTCCACAAGGCCTGCACACGCCGCTGTGGCTGGTCGTTCCCCTGGCTGCCGCTGTGGCGGGCGCGTTCGGCGTGTTGCTGGGTGCGCCTACGCTGCGTTTGCGGGGCGATTACCTGGCCATCGTCACCTTGGGCTTTGGCGAGATCATCCGCGTGTTTTTGAACAACCTGGATCAGCCCGTGAACTTGACCAATGGCCCCAAGGGGCTGGGGCAGATTGATTCGCTCAAGTTCTTTGGCTTGGACTTGGGCAAGAAGCTGAATGTGGGCGGCTATGAGCTGGCCTCGGTCACGCTGTACTACTATCTGTTTCTCACGCTGGTGCTGCTCAGCATCGTTATCTCGCACCGGCTGGCGTTGTCACGCGTGGGCCGGGCCTGGATGGCGATCCGTGAGGACGAAATCGCCGCCAAGGCCATGGGCATCAATACCCGCAACCTGAAGCTGTTGGCCTTTGGCATGGGGGCCACGTTTGGCGGTGTGTCGGGGGCGATGTTTGCGGCCTTTCAGGGATTTATCTCGCCCGAATCTTTCAGCCTGATGGAGTCGGTGATGATTGTGGCCATGGTGGTGCTGGGTGGCTTGGGTCATCTGCCGGGCGTGGTGCTGGGCGCGGTGCTGTTGGCGGCGCTGCCCGAGGTGCTGCGCTACGTGGCGGGCCCTTTGCAAGCCATGACCGGTGGGCGGCTGGACGCGGCCATCCTGCGTCAGCTGTTGATTGCACTGGCCATGATCAGCGTCATGTTGCTGCGCCCGCGTGGCCTGTGGCCTACGCCTGAGCATGGCAAGTCTTTGCAGACCACGGGGGCCAAGCCATGACGGGCGCTGTGATGTCAGACGTGATGTTGAAAATCAGCGGCGCGTCCAAGCGCTTTGGTGGCCTACAGGCTTTGAGCGAAGTGAGCCTGACGATCCAGAGCGGCCAGGTCTATGGACTGATTGGCCCCAACGGCGCGGGCAAGACGACCTTCTTCAACGTCATCACCGGCTTGGTCACGCCGGACAGCGGCACGTTCACCTTGGTGGGCCAGCCTTACCAACCCGCGGCCGTGCATGAAGTCGCCCGCATCGGCATTGCGCGCACCTTTCAAAACATCCGTCTGTTTTCTGACATGACGGTGCTGGAAAACGTGATGGTGGGCCGCCACATTCGCAGCCACTCGGGCCTGTGGGGTGCGATTTTTCGCACGCGCAGTTTCAAGGCGGAAGAAGCTGCGATTGCGCAGCGCGCGCATGAGTTGCTGGCCTACGTGGGCATCCCTGCGCTGGCCGATTACAAAGCCCGCACCCTGAGCTACGGCGACCAGCGCCGCCTGGAAATTGCGCGTGCCCTGGCGACCGACCCGCAACTGCTGGCGCTGGACGAGCCCGCTGCCGGCATGAACGCCACCGAGAAAGTGCAACTGCGCGGTCTGATTGACCAGATCCGCCGCGATGGCCGCACGGTGTTGCTCATCGAGCACGACGTGCAACTCGTCATGGGCCTGTGTGACCGCGTGACCGTGCTGGACTACGGGCAGGTGATTGCGCAGGGCACACCTGCCGAGGTGCAATCGAACCCGAAGGTGATTGAGGCTTATTTGGGGGTTGGCGCTGCGGCCAGCACGGTCAAACCAACGGGGCAACTCGCATGAGCAACATACCCCTACTTCAAGTCGCCGGCCTGCAAGTCGCCTACGGCGGCATACAGGCCGTCAAGGGCGTCGATCTGGAGGTGCATTCCGGCGAGTTGGTCTGCCTGATTGGCTCCAACGGGGCGGGCAAAACCAGCACTATGAAGGCCATCACCGGGCTGCTGCCCTGTGCGGGCGACATCAACTACCTGGGTCGCAGCATCAAAGGGCAGGGCGCTTGGGACTTGGTGAGCCAAGGCCTGGCCATGGTGCCCGAGGGGCGTGGCGTGTTCACGCGCATGAGCATTGTGGA
>CANCAO010000168.1 GCA_947374105.1 Comamonadaceae bacterium
AAGCGCAGGGCATGAAGTACCTCACTGGCACCGAGATTTCCATCACCTTTGCCGGGCAAACCGTTCACATCGTGGGCCTGGGTTTTGACCCCGACAACGAGCAGCTCAAAGCAGGTCTGGCACAAACGCGGGGGGGGGCGTGGGCAGCGGGCGCAAGAGATGTCGGACGGCTTGGTGGCTGTGGGCATCAAAGGGGCCTACGAAGGTGCCTTGAAATACGCGGGCAACTTGGAGTTGATCTCACGCACCCATTTCGCCCGCTTTCTGGTGGAGACCGGAGTCTGCAAGGAAACGTCCGAGGTGTTTCGTAAATTCCTGACCGAAGGCAAACCCGGCTTTGTGCCGCACCGCTGGGCCAGTCTGCGCGATGCGGTCACCTGGATCACCCAAGCCGGTGGTGTGGCCGTCATCGCCCACCCTGCGCGCTACAAGTTCAGCGCGAACGAAGAGTACGCTCTGTTCAGCGAATTTAAAACCCATGGCGGGCAAGGCGTTGAGGTCGTCACCGGCAGCCACACCCCAGCCGAGTACGTGACCTACGCGGCCACAGCCCTTGAGTTTGGGTTGGTGGCTTCACGCGGCAGTGATTTCCACAGCCCTGACGAGTCCCATACCGACTTGGGCACGCTGCCCTACCTGCCGGGTGCACTCACGCCCGTGTGGAGCCTTCTGGCGGATCGTATCCAGTGAAACGTCCCAGTTCTCTGGGCGGCATCGCGTTGGCATTAACGTCACTGGCCTGCTTTGCCGCACTCGACACCACCACCAAGTTCATCACCCTGAGCGTGCCTGTGCTCGTGGCCCTGTGGTGTCGCTACCTGTTCCAAGTCGTCGCCACCACAGCCATCATGCTGCCGCTGCGTGGGCGGGCACTTTTGCACACCCGACACCCCAAGTTTCAGGCCCTGCGCGCCGTCTTGCTGCTGTCTTGCAGCGGGTTGACCATGATCAGCCTGAAGCACCTGCCGGTGGCCGAGTTCACCGCCATCGTCATGCTCACCCCCCTAGTCATCACGCTGCTGGCCGCCACCCGCCTGGGTGAAAAAGTCTCGCCCTTGCGCTGGGCCTTGGTGGCGGGTGGTTTTGTGGGCACGCTCATCATCATCCGGCCCGACAGCCATGTGTTCGGCTGGTCCATGTTGCTGCCCTTGATCTTGGTGGGTGCCAACGCCTGGTACCAGGTACTCACGAGTCAAATGGCCCAAACTGAAGAGGCCGCCACCATGCATTTCTACACAGGCTGGATCGGTTTGCTGCTGGTCACCCTCACCTTGCCCTGGGTCTGGGTCACGCCGCAAACACTAAGCCAGTGGAGCGGGCTGCTACTGATGGGGTTTTTAGGCACGGTGGGGCATTTGTTGCTGATCCAGGCCTACGCCAAAGCCCCGGCCAGTACATTGACCCCGTTTCTGTATGCCCAAATTGGTTTTGCCCTGGTCGGTGGCTGGCTGATGTTTTCCCATGTGCCCGATGCCTGGTCCCTGATTGGCATTGGCATGATTGCCCTGTGCGGCGCTGCTGGGGCCTGGCTGGCGGTGCGCGAAGGTCGCCCACCGTTTGAGCAGCCACAAACTTGATGCAACCTACCTGATTCGACCTACCTAATGGCCCAATACTTCGAAGTCCACCCTGAGAATCCGCAAATCCGCCTGCTCAAACAGGCCGTGGGTTTGCTGGAAAAGGGCGGCGTGCTGGCCGTGCCCACCGACTCCAGCTACGCCCTGGTCTGCCACCTGGACGACAAAGCCGCCGTGGACAAGATGCGCCAGATTCGCGGCGTGGACGACAAACACCACCTCACCCTGCTGTGTCGCGACTTGGCCGAGCTGGCCAGTTACGCCCGGGTGGACAATCGCCAGTTTCGCCTGCTCAAGGCCGCCACGCCTGGCCCCTACACCTTCATCCTGGAAGCCAGCAAAGAAGTGCCGCGCCGCGTGAGTCACCCTTCACGCAAGACCATTGGCCTGCGAGTGCCGGAACACAAAGTGCTTCATGAGCTGCTAGCCCTTCACAATGGTGCACTGCTAGCTACAACTTTAATAGCGTCGGGCGAGACAGATCCCCTCAACGATGCGCAAGCAATTAGAGAACGCTTTGAGCATCAGCTTGCCGGTGTGATCGACGCCGGGGCCTGCGCCCTGGAGCCCACTACCGTGGTGGACTTGAGCGGTGATGAGCCGGTGGTGATCCGCCAAGGGCGCGGCGAGCTATCGGTATTGGGTCTGTAAGGTCGGGCCTGTAGCTTCGAGCCGGTAGCGTCGAACTTTCAAGCGACAATTCAAACCATGGAACCCACCCACCTCATCCAAACGATCCTCATCTACGCCCTGCCTGTGCTATTTGCCATCACGGTGCACGAGGCAGCACATGGCTACGCAGCTCGCCACTTTGGCGACAACACTGCTTTCATGCTGGGGCGCATCACGCTCAACCCGCTCAAGCACGTTGACCCCATGGGCACCATCGTGATGCCGCTGCTGCTGTACTTCGCGACCAGCGGGGCTTTTTTGTTTGGTTACGCCAAGCCGGTGCCGGTGCGTTTTGACCGCCTGCGCAACCCCAAACGCGACATGATCTGGGTGGCCTTGGCCGGGCCGGGGGTCAACCTGGTGCAGGCACTGCTTTGGGGCGCACTGCTCTACATCTTGCTGGGCATGGGATTGACGGAGCCCTTCTTTCTGGAAATGTGCAAGGCCGGCACCTTGGTGAATGTGGTGATGTTCGCCTTCAACATGTTTCCGCTGCCGCCGCTGGATGGTGGGCGCATTCTGGTGGGCCTGCTGCCTTATCGGCAAGCCGTCATGGTGAGCCGCATTGAGCCCTGGGGCTTCTTCATTGTCATGGGGCTGGTGCTAACGGGCATCGTGAACAAGCTGTGGTTGATCCCCCTGATGGACCTCACCTACGGCCTGCTGGACATCTTGCTCACGCCCTTTTCACTCCTCGTTCGCTAATCGTTTTTTGAGATGAACATACAACGCGTTTTAACCGGCATCACCACCTCAGGCACACCGCACCTGGGCAACTACGTGGGGGCCATTCGGCCTGCCGTCGCGGCCAGCCGAGCTGCAGGGGTGGAGAGTTTTTACTTCCTGGCCGACTACCACGCCCTCATCAAAATTGATGAGCCTGCACGCATTCAGCGCTCCACGCTGGAAATCGCCGCGACTTGGATCGCCGCCGGACTAGACCCTGAGCGCGTCACGTTCTACCGCCAATCTGACGTGCCCGAAATCCCCGAGCTCACCTGGCTGTTGACCTGCGTCACCGGCAAAGGCCTGCTCAACCGCGCACACGCCTACAAAGCCTCGGTGGACAAAAACACCGCCTCGCAGCAAGACCCGGACGCCGACGTGACCGCAGGCTTGTTCATGTACCCGGTGCTCATGGCGGCTGATATTTTGATGTTCAACGCGCACAAGGTGCCGGTCGGTCGGGATCAGATCCAGCATATTGAGATGGCGCGCGACATGGCGTCCAGCTTCAACCACCGCTACGGCGAACACTTCGTGCTGCCCGAGGCATCCATCGAGGCCGACGTCGCCACGCTGCCGGGGCTGGATGGCCGCAAGATGAGCAAGAGCTACGACAACACCATCCCCTTGTTTGCCACGCCTGCACAACTCAAAAAGCTGATTGCCGGCATCAAGACCGACTCCCGCGCACCCGGTGAGCCTAAAGACATCGAAGGCTCAGCCCTGTTTCAGATTTACCAGGCCTTTGCCACGCCCGCAGAGACCACCGCCCTGCGACAGGCTTATGCGGATGGCATTGCCTGGGGCGAAGCCAAGCAAATCTTATTTGAGCGCATCGACAAAGAGATTGCGCCCATGCGCGCGACCTACGAAGCCCTCATCAACAACCCCGAAAAACTCGAAGACCTGCTGCTGGCCGGCGCCACCAAGGCGCGCCGCATTGCCAGCCCCTTCACCGCCCAACTGCGCCACGCCGTGGGCCTGCGGGATCTGCGCAGCACCGACGCACCCGTCAAAACCAAGGCAGAGAAATCAATCGAGCCGGTGTTCAAACAGTACCGCGAGCGCGACGGCAAGTTTTACTTCAAGCAAGTCGATGCCCAGGGCCAAGTGCTGCTGCAAAGCGAAGGCTATGACTCACCCAAAGAGGCTGCAATGGCGATTGCGAAGCTGCGCGGCTGATACAATCACGCCCGCACGGAGAGGTGGCAGAGTGGCCGAATGTACCTGACTCGAAATCAGGCGTACCGCAAGGTACCGTGGGTTCGAATCCCACCCTCTCCGCCAATGGATAGAAGGGCTTGTCGCTATGAAAATAGTAGCAATATTTTTTTGTGCTTTATACGGCCATCGGTGCCGGTTGAACATGCATCGGTGCGACCTTGAATCGTTGGGCGGCTTGCCACACGTCATAGGCGCGTTGCTCTGCCAGACATACCCTAGCTTCGCCACCACGCGCCACCCCGAGCCATGCATCAATTCGCAGCGCCATTTCAGGCGAGATAGCAGCGCGGCCATTGAGCACGCGCGAAAGTGACACGCGGGACACGTCAAGCTTTTGCGCAGCCTGGGTCACCGTCAGCCCAGCGCGAGCAAAACATCATCACGCAACGTCAGGCCGGGGTGCGGGGGGGTAAACATCCGGGTCATCGTCGCTTCTCCAGTTGCTCAGTGGTAATCCAGACTTATGCGGCCATTGGTTCCCGGCTAACTTCCAAGTGCAGACCTGCCCCACGGATGACCGCCAAAAATGTCTTGATGGTGGGGTTTCCCTTCGGGCTAAGTGCGCGGTAGAGGCTCTCGCGAGGTATGCCAGCCCGCGCAGCAACGGCGCTCATGCCCTGGGCCTCTGCGATATGGCGAAGCGCGGCCAGCAGCGCAGTTTGTCCCCCCGGTAAATCCGCTTCTTCCAAAGCAGCAGCCAAATATTCATTG
>CANCAO010000169.1 GCA_947374105.1 Comamonadaceae bacterium
CCACCTTTCAGCGCAAGCGGCCCGATGTCGAGATCAAGTTCTCCACTTCGATTGCGCCAGTGAACTTTTCCGAGAACAGCTACGACCTCGCTATTCGAGGGGCAGATGAGCCGCTGACCGAGGTTCGTTCCATACCTTTCATGACAGAAACCATCGTGCCAGTTTGCCACCCTGATTTGTTGGAGCGAGGGCGCTTGCGCGCGCCCATTGATCTGGCTCAGCACACATTGATCGGCTACGACACCGAACCGTTGACATGGGCAGGATGGCTTGCAGAAGCAGGGGTAATTGATATACATGCAAACAACACCTTGCGTTTTGAACAGATGTATTTCGCCTTGCAAGCGGCGGCTGAAGGTTTAGGCTTGGTGCTGGTGCCTCTATTCCTGGTGGCGGACGACATCATTGCCGGGCGTTTGTGCACACCTTTTGGACTGCTGGCCGCACGTCAGCGTCGCTATTACGCCAACTCGGCAACAACGGGAACGGTCAATCCCTTGGTCGAGAGCTTTTGCGAGTGGCTAACGCAAGAAGGCCTGGATACTGAGCAATCTATTAATGTTTTGGCACAGAGTATGGAAAGAAAAGCGTGAGGATTTCTCATGCTTTCTTTGATGTAAGCTGCACAAGAAATTAGTGTATTTTTCTAAAATTCGGGACTTTTTCCCTTATGATTTTTATCCGCACCCCATGAGTAAAAACACCATCGGCTACCCTGACCTGCACGCCCATTTGGAAGAGCTTAAGCGGCGAGGTCTGCTACAAGTGATAGATCGCCCCATCGACAAAGACTCTGAGTTGCACCCCTTGGTGCGTTGGCAGTTCGTGGGCGGCATGGCCGAGGCCGAGCGCAAGGCGTTTTTATTCACTAACATCGTCAACGCCCAGGGCCGAAAATACGATATCCCAGTGGTGGTGGGCGCTCTGGCGGCTAACCGTGAAATTTACAGCGTGGGCATGGGCTGCTCGGTCGATGAAATTCAAGCCAAATGGGCGCACGCCATTGCCAACCCAATCGCCCCAAAAATGGTTGAAAACGCCGAGTGTCATGAGGTGATTCACGAAGGTGCTGACCTGCAAGGCGAAGGCAAGGGCCTGGATATGCTCAGCATCCCCATCTCCACCCCCGGCTTTGACAGCGCGCCCACGCTGACGGCCACCAACGTGATCACGGTGGACCCGGTGACCGGCGTGCAGAACATGGGCACTTACCGCTGCGCCTTGAAGGCACCGGACCGTCTGGTAGTACGTATGGCCACACGCGTCGGCGGTGCGGGCGGCTACCTGCATTACCAAGCCTGGAAAAAAGCCGGCCACAAGACCATGCCTTGCGCCATCGTGCTGGGCTGCCCGCCGCTGGTGGCCTTTATGGGGCCGCAAAAATTGCCGATTGGGGTGGATGAATTTGACGTGGCTGGTGGCTTGGCCGGTGCGGCGATTGAGGTGACGATGGCACGCACGGTGAAGCTGCGCGTGCCTGCGCAAGCGGAGATCGTGATCGAGGGGCAAATTGATCTGGAATTTTTAGAGCCCGAAGCGCCTTTTGGTGAATCGCACGGCCACGTAGCGCTGGAGGAATTCAACCTGCCCATGACCATCACAGCTATCACGCACCGCTTCAAGCCTGTGATTCCGTCTTACCTCAGCCAAGTCGCGCCAAGTGAGTCCAGCGTGATCAAGCGCGTGGCTTACGAGCCACTGTTTTTGGCGCACTTGAAAAACGCACTGGGTATTCGCGGCGTGAAAAAAGTGTCGCTGCATGAGCCCTTAACCGGCCTATTGCGCGTGACCGTGATCACCTTTGAGAACGAAACACCCAAGACCGAGATTTGGCGCGCGCTCTACGGTGCGGCCTTCTTCAAAGGCGACTGCGGCAAGATTTGCGTGGCCGTGAACGAGGACATTGACCCCGACAACGCCGACGCCCTGCTCTGGGCCATGGCTTACCGCATGAACCCGGTGGAAGACGTGCGCACCCTGGACCACCGCGGCCAAGGCCATGGCCCCAAGCGCGAAGCCGATGGCGACGAAGACTCCACCCTGTTGATGGACGCCACAATGAAGTCCGCCATGCCGCCGCTGGCCCTGCCGACCAAAGACTACATGCTGCGCTCCAAGGCGATCTGGGAAGAACTGGGCTTGCCTAAGCTACGCCCACAAGCGCCCTGGTTTGGCTACTCGCTGGGCGATTGGTTGCCGCAGTGGGAAGAAGCGGCCAAGCGCGCCGCCACCGGGCGTTACCTGGAAAACGGCGTCATCAGCCACGCGCAGCAGCGTAACGACGTGAAGGCCGAGAGCAAGTTCAGGCCCGACCAAGACCCGCCCTACACCTCAATCAACAAGGCGCTGTGATGAGCACTGAAAACGCAGCAACGCCCCGGCGCTTGATCGTCGGCATCAGTGGTGCATCCGGCATCATTTACGGTGTACGCATTCTGCAAGCCCTTCAAGGCACGGACATTGAAACGCATCTGGTGATGAGCGACTCGGCCCGCATCACCTTGGCGGCGGAGACAGATTTCACAATCAAAGAAGTTGAAGCTCTTGCCGGACAAGTCCACAACGCCAAGAACATCGGTGCGTCCATCTCATCAGGCTCGTTCAAGACCATGGGTATGGTGGTCGCCCCCTGCTCGATTCGCTCCCTGTCAGAGATCGCCTGGGGCACGACCACCAGCTTGCTCTCGCGCGCAGCGGACGTGGTGCTCAAAGAGCGACGCCGCTTGGTGCTGATGGTGCGCGAATCACCGCTGCACGCGGGTCATTTGCGTAGCATGACGCAAGCGGTAGAAAACGGCGCCATCATCATGCCGCCCATGCCTGCCTTCTACGCCAAGCCAAAATCGCTGGACGATATGGTCAACCACACGGTAGGGCGTTGCCTGGATTTGTTTGATATCGAGAGTGATCTAGTGAACCGCTGGTCCGGTATGGGTACAGCCAAGACGGGAGATGTGAAATGACTTTTAAAACCCTCATGCTCTGCGCACTTGCCCTCCTAGCAAGCGCGGTGCAAGCTCAAACCTACCCAACCAAACCCATTCGCCTCGTGCTGGGTTATGCACCCGGCGGTGTGGCCGACATCACCGCCCGGCTGGTGGCGCAAAAACTCTCACTCTCACTCGGACAACAGGTCATTGTGGACAACAAGCCCAGCGCCGGGGGCATCGTGGCCGCAGAGACTGTGGCCAAAGCCGACCCCGATGGCTACACCTTGCTGCACATGAACTATGGCAATGCCGTCAGCGCAGCCCTATTTCGCAAATTGCCCTTCGACATCAAGACTGATTTTCAACCGATCTCGGCGATGGGATTTTTTGATGTCGTGATGCTGGTTGATAAAAATTCTGACATCAAAAGTGTTCAAGATTTCATTACCAAGGCAAAAGAGTCGCCCGACAAATACAACATCGGCACAGTCAGCCTGGGCAGCGGCCAACACATGTCGGCAACGCTGTTCAAGAGTTTGACGGGCTTGCAAACTACCATCGTGCCGTACAAGACCACGCCCTCTTTGATGCTGGCCATCAAAAGCAAAGACATTGCTGTGGCGTTTGAGATCATTTCGCCCTCTCTACCCTTGATTCGCAGTGGCGAAATCAAAGCACTGGCCGTGTCGTCTGCGCACCGATTCAAGGGTCTTGCCGACGTGCCGACGATTTTGGAAAGCGGCGTCAAAGGCTATGAAGTCACCGCATGGAATGGCGTTGCTGCACCTGCCAAAACGCCCAGGGTCATCATCGACCGGCTCAACAAAGAAATCAATGCGGCCTTGGCTATGCCAGAGGTCAAAAGTAAATTCCAGGAACTGGGCATTGATTCACGTGGCGGAACACCTGAAGAGTTGCAAAACATCCTTGTGAATGAAATCGACAAGTGGAACGCCTTGGTGTCAGTCATGAAAGTGGAACGTCTGTAACCTGATGGAACCCCGTTCACTGTTTGTTTACTACAAGGTTAGCCAAGACCAGCATACGGTTTTGGCGCAGCGAGTGCGTGACTTTCAACACCGACTGAAAGCTGCCCATCCATCTCTATCGCTGGAACTCATGCAGCGCCCCGCAGCCTCATCTGAAAACATGGAAACTTGGATGGAGATTTATCGCCATCCAGAGGGTGTGTCTGACGCGATGGCTCACGTCATTCAAGCATTGGCGCTTGAAATGGAGTTACCCAGCAAGCGCGCGAGTGAAGTGTTTGTTCCATTGATTTAAACTTCGAGTTATGTCGAAGTTTCTCACCGCTGCGCTCTACAAGTTTGTTGAATTTCAGGACACATCATCCTTCAAGCAAACTTTGCAAACCGTTTGCGATGCCCATCACATCAAAGGCACCCTGCTTCTGGCGGATGAGGGTATCAACGGCACCATTGCTGGGGCCGAGTCAGATGTGCGAGCGGTACTGGCCTACTTGCGCGCAGATCCTCGCCTGAGCGATCTGACTCACAAAGAATCTTGGTCCGAATCTCCACCCTTTTTACGCATGAAAGTGCGCCTCAAAAAAGAGATCGTCACATTGGGAGTGCCTGGGGTCAACCCAGTCCAAATGGCAGGCTGCTACGTCAAACCAGACGCGTGGAACGCTTTGATCAGTGCCCCTGACGTGGTGCTGGTTGATACCCGTAATGATTACGAGGTGTCGATTGGAAGCTTTAAAGGTGCGCTCGACCCCAATGTCAAAACCTTTGCCGATTTGCCTCAATGGGTGTCAGCCCAAGCGGCCGCTGGCGGTGCGCTAGCGAGTGCAGAAGGCAAAAAACCTAAAGTCGCCATGTTTTGCACCGGTGGCATCCGCTGTGAAAAATCCACGGCCTTGCTTAGACAGCTAGGCTTTGACGAGGTCTATCACCTAGAGGGTGGCATCCTCAAATACTTGGAAACAGTACCCCAAGCCAACAGCT
>CANCAO010000170.1 GCA_947374105.1 Comamonadaceae bacterium
CGCCCGCGATACCCAGCGTGGTGCCCAGACCCACGCGCGCCAGCGTGGCCTGGCGGTGCTCGTAGTCCACCACGTCACCAATCCATGCCATCGACAGCGGGATGATTGCCGCTGCACCCAGCGCCACCAAAATACGTGCAACCAGCAGCATGTTCAAGCTGGCCGCAAACACCGCCACTGCACTGCCCACGCTGCACCCCAAGGTGGCCAGCGCGACGATTCGGAACTTGCCCTTGCGGTCACCCAAGGGGCCGTAAACCAGTTGCGATAGGCCATAGACCACGGCAAAAAAAGACACCACTTGCGCCGCCTGCGTGAGCGAGACCGAGAATTCCCGCGCCAACTCGGGCAGCATGGCGTCACACACGCGCTGCGCCACCATGCTGGTGAAGGTGGCAAAGGACAAGAGCAGCACAGAGCGCTGAGTGGCGGCAGAGAGGTGGGTCATGGTGTGATCGGCAAAGCTGGCCCATTGTACGTACCCCTGTGGCTTGAATGGACACACAAATTTGCTATTAATTTAGTAGCTGCTTGTGCTCATCAATAAAGGATTTCAAGTCGATTTAATTTGTATTTTTGCAATAATGAAGCCATGTATACCTCCCCACCAGCCACTCCGGTTGCAGCTTCGCGCCTGATCGGCTGGCTCTCGCTGGCGCAGCTCATCACCTGGGGCAGTGTCTTCTACACCTTCGCCCTGCTGATGGCACCCATTGAGCGCGAGCTGGGGCTGAGTCGCGCGCAAGCCTCCCTGGGCTTCAGTCTGGCCCTGTTGGCCGAGGGGCTGCTGGCCTACCCAGTGGGGCGCTGGATTGACCGAGGTCATGAGCGTGTGGTGATGACGGGCGGCTCGCTGTTAGTCGGTGCGTGTTTGCTGCTGCACAGTGGCATCAGCAGTGCCCTGGGTTTTTACGCGGTGTGGCTGGGTCTGGGCGCGGGGCTGGCAGCCACGCTCTACCCGCCCGCGTTTGCGGTGCTGACGAGGCGCTATCCGCACAACTACCGGCGTGCCATCATCACCTTGACTTTTTTGGGCGGGCTGGCCAGCACCGTCTTCATTCCCCTGTCCGCATGGCTGATTGCCACGCTGGGCTGGCGACATGCGCTGTGGGTGTTGGCGGCGATGCATCTTTTCCTGTGCGCACCGCTGCATGCCTGGTTGTTGCGCCACGCGCCTGCTGCTGAACAGTCCTCACACACCGCAGAGAACGCACGGCCCACGGGCCACACCAAAGTGCCGCGCACTGCGCTGGGTCAGCATCTGTGGAGCGCGCCTTTTATCTTGATCGGTGCGTTCATCGTGCTGCTGATGGCGGCCACGGCGGCTTTGCCCGCACACCTGGTAAGCCTGCTGCGTGAAAACCAACTGCCCGAGGCCTGGGTGCTGACGACGGTGGCCAGCATCGGCGTGCTGCAGGTGCTGGGGCGGGCCTTGATGTATTTCTTTGAACACCATGTGGACTTGCATCAGGTCAACCGGCTCGTTCCCACCTTGATCCCGCTGGGCTTGGGCGCACTCTTAATCGCACCGCTGTGGGAGAGCACCCACGCCTTTTGGGTGCTGCTGTTTGTGCTCTTGTACGGCCTGGGCAACGGCATGCTCACTATCGTCAAAGGCACGGCGATTGCCGAGTATGTGAACCGAGACCACGTAGCCACACTCAACGGTGCTTTAGGCTTGCCCACTGCCCTGGCGCGCGCTGCCGCACCATGGCTGATGGGGCTGATGTGGCACCCACAGACAGGCTACACCGCAGGGCTATGGCTTTTGTTGATCACCAGCCTAATGGGTGTGACCGCGCTGATGTCGGCGCAGCGTGTAACAACGCGGGTCTCGTAGCGCCGGCCTCATTGGCCCGGCTCTGTGGAATATAAACCGTTCACCCTAGGCTTGTCGAAGGGCTTGCACAGGCTCAGCCTGAACGGAATTTTGGGTTTCACCCGGTCAGACCAATCGTTGCTAGTTGGCTGGGCGCAGCGCATCACCTTCAACGACGACCTTGGCGCCGACCGATGCGTGCGTGGCCTGCTCAAAACTGCGCAGACTGCCGTCGTCCATACGGACCTCGATTTGGTACACGGTTTCTTTCTTCATTTTTCTCTCGACCGCATTACCGGCAAAGCCACCACCGATGGCCCCCAAGATGGTGGCAATGGCCTTGCCGTCGCCACCCCCCACCTGGTTGCCCAGTAGGCCGCCGATCACACCGCCGGCCATCGCGCCCGTGCCGCTGCCCACACCGTCATGCTGAATGGGCGTGACGCTGGTGACCGTGCCGCAACTCAGGCACAAGGACTTGGGTGCGGGGGGCGGTGGAGGCATGAACACTTGCGGGGCTTGGGCGACGGGTGCGCCAACGACAACGGGCGCTGTAGTGGACGTTGTAGCGTGTGCTGTGGCCGGGGCTTGAGCGTGAGCTGGCGTAGGGACAGATTTACTCGCCACAGTAGCAGGCTTCGCGGCGGCGGCTGTCTTTTTCACTACAACAGGCGTGCCATCTTTTGCCTCCGTCAACACCGGGCTGGGTATCGGTGTGGCAGGCGTCATCGCTGTGGTGGCCACGGACGCAGGCGGCACAACCAATGAAGGCACGGCGCTCGCCCCAGACTCTACGGGTCGCGTGGGCCCGCGCAACATGTAGCCCCCCATGCCCACCACGGTGGCGCCTAGCACGGCCACGACGACCCACAGGGCCTTGTTGCCACTGGCTACAGCGGGGGAGATGTCAGAAAAAGTGTCAGGTGAACGGCTCATTTTTGTTTCCTTTCGGGATCCGTGGACGCATGCCACAGAAGTCCCAAGCCTAATAACGTTCGGCAGAGTCAAAAGTAAACACAACTCGTGGGCCCTACCCAACGTTAAGGTAACACTTCGTAAGTCGGTAGTGCACAGGCATCACAAATTAGGGGCCAGCAGCCGCTGCAACAGCGACTCAGTCAAGCCGCGCCGCTGCGCATGGTCTTTGAGTTGATCATCGCCGATCTTGCCCACGTTGAAGTAGGTACTTTGCGGGTGCGCGATGAAAAAGCCGCTCACACTGGCCGCAGGCGTCATGGCCAGGCTCTCGGTCACGCCCATGCCGATGTCCTGGCATTGCAGCAGCTCAAACATGTCTGCTTTGACGCTGTGCTCCGGGCAAGCCGGGTAGCCCGGAGCAGGGCGGATGCCTTCGTACTTTTCGGCAATCATGTCCTCGTTGCTCAGTGCTTCATCGGCCGCATAGCCCCACAGATCGGTCCGCACGCGGTGGTGCAGGCACTCGGCAAACGCCTCGGCCAAGCGGTCGGCCAGGGCCTTGAGCATGATGGCTGAGTAGTCGTCATGGGCCGCTAAAAACTGCTGTTCTTTTTTCTCAGTGCCAAGGCCTGCGGTGACGGCAAAAACACCGATGTAATCTTTATTTTTAGATTCATTTTGACCTGCAGGCCAATCAATACCAACACTAGCAGCTCCCAAATCAGGAGCAAGTACTTTGGGCGCGATGAAGTCAGCCAGGCAGCGGCTGGGCCGCATCACACCGTCAATCACCTGCTTCTCGGTCTGCTGACGCAGGCCGTACCAGGTGAGCGCCACCTGGCTGCGACTTTCGTCGGTGTAGAGCTCAATGTCGTCGTCATTCACGCTATTGGCCGGGTACAGGCCGATCACCGCATTGGCGGTGAGCCAGCGGCCTTCGATCAGGCGCTTGAGCATGGCCTGACCATCAGCCAACACACGCACCGCCTCGGCCCCCACCACTTCGTCTTTCAAAATCGCGGGGTAAGGCCCGGCCAAGTCCCAAGTCTGGAAGAACGGGCCCCAGTCGATGAATTTGGCCAGTTCGGCCAAATCGAAGTTTTTGAAGATTCGACGGCCGATGAACTTCGGCTTCGGCGGAGTGTAGGCGCTCCAATCCACCAGCGTCTTGTTGGCCCGCGCCTTCGCCAGCGGCCACATCGGCGTTTGTTTTTTATTGGCATGCTGCTGGCGCACGCGCTCGTAGTCGGCGTTCAGCTCGGCGATGTAGCTGGGGGCTTTGTCCCCCAGCAGGGATGAGGCCACGCTCACGCTGCGCGAGGCGTCAGGCACGTACACCACCGGGCCTTCGTAATGCGGCGCAATTTTGACGGCGGTGTGCACGCGGCTGGTGGTGGCCCCGCCAATGAGCAGGGGGATTTTGCGCAGCCGGAAGTGATCGTCCTTTTGCATTTCACCCGCCACGTACTGCATCTCTTCCAGGCTCGGGGTGATCAGGCCCGACAGGCCCACGATGTCCACGCCTTCCACCTTGGCGCGTGCCAAAATCTCATGACAAGGCACCATCACGCCCAGGTTGATGACCTCAAAATTGTTGCACTGGAGCACCACCGTCACGATGTTTTTGCCGATGTCGTGCACATCGCCCTTGACGGTGGCAATGATGATCTTGCCCTTGGTACGGACATCGCGCCCGGCGGCCTCGTCCAGCCGTTTTTCTTCTTCGATATAGGGAATCAAATGCGCCACCGCCTGCTTCATCACCCGCGCACTTTTGACCACCTGCGGCAAGAACATCTTGCCCTGGCCAAACAGGTCGCCTACGATGTTCATGCCGTCCATCAGTGGGCCTTCGATCACGTGCAGGGGGCGTCCACCCTTGGCCAAGATTTCTTGGTACACCTCTTCGGTGTCCACGGTAATGAAGTCAGTGATGCCATGCACCAGCGCGTGGGACAGGCGCTGCGACACCGACACCGGGTGCTCTGGCGTTCCGCGCCAGTCCAGGCGGCGGCTCTCGTCCTTGGCCGCGCCTTTGGCGTTCTCAGCGATCTCGACCAAGCGTTCACCGGCATCCGCTCGGCGGTTCAGAACGACGTCTTCGACACGCTCTCTGAGAACAGGCTCCAGATCGTCATAGACCCCGACCATGCCTG
>CANCAO010000171.1 GCA_947374105.1 Comamonadaceae bacterium
AGCGCGTCGGCGGCAATTTCCAATTGATGTTCGCCGCCATCACCCGATGTGGCGATGATGGCCTCCAGCTTGGCCTGCTCGGCCGCCAGTGCGTCGAAGTCGGCGTCTTCTTCGGCGTAGGCCGCGTACACCTCTTCGAGGCGCGCCTGTGCGGCCTTGCTCTCGCCCATGCCGCCTTCGACCGCTTCGCGCACGGTCTCGTTGGGGTCCAGCTGGGGCTCCTGCGGCAGGTAGCCGATGTTCAGGCCGGACATTGGGATGGCCTCGCCCTCAAATTCTTTGTCAACCCCAGCCATGATTTTGAGCAGGGTAGATTTGCCCGAGCCGTTGGTGCCCAAAACGCCGATTTTGGCACCAGGGAAAAAGCTTAAAGAGATGTCTTTGAGAATATGGCGCTTCGGCGGCACGATCTTGCCGAGGCGGTTCATGGAGAAAACGTATTGAGCCATTTGTGTACAAATAATGAGTGACCGAAGGGAAGGAATGTTACTGCGACTCGTCGCAGTAACGGCTCCGTTTCGCTAAAACGTATTGAGCCATCGTTGTGTCTGATTTGTTCGGGGTAAAACGCGTATTATCCGCGCCCCAGCCCAAAGCCTCCGATCAGGAGCGGCTGAGAGACTGGTCGCGGTCGTTTTGCAGCACCGCCTGGGTCACCGCGTCCAAGGCGTTGTCCACCACGGGCACGTCGGTCACCACCCGCATCACATCGCGGTTGCGTAGGCGCTCCATGGTGCGCCGGGACATGGAGTGCGCCGTCCCCTTGCCCGACACAAACATGAACAGGCTGCGGTGCGGGCTAGCCCAGGTGAGCTGCACACGCACCCATTTGTCCTTGAGGTGAAGCTCCACCCAGGAGCCAATGGCAAGGTCATGGGCGCTCCAAGGCTTGGCTTGCGCATCGGCATCCGTCTGCGCATGTACGTCGGACAACAAGACCGAGTCCTCGGCAAGATAACCAGCATCGACAGCCTCGTCTTGCCCCACCCAAAAAACATCAAAATTTTGGCGTTCATCGCTGTCAAGCTGCGTCCTTTGACTGCTCCTCTCAGTATCGCGCCCCATGTCAACCACCTTAAGCAGCTCGCTCGAGACGATGCTGGTTTTAACGCGGGGCACATCAAAAACGCGTTCATGTAAGCGAATTAGCTCATCAAAAAAAAGAGCTGTTCGTTCCTGCGGGTACTGAATCAACTGCAAGCCCTGACGCAACTTGCCTAACAAGACGGGCACCATTTGCACTAGCTGGGCCCGGTTGCGAACCGCCAAACGGCGCTGAACGCTCCAAATCAAATCATCTACCAGAGCGAGATAACAGTCCGCATCAGAGCTGCCTTCGGCCCCTTTGAGTTGCGACTCGGCTACCACCTGAGCCCATGGCCCGCAGAGAAAGTCGCTCACCCGATCCGTCACGCGCGTACCATTAACACGCTGCTGAAAATCAGTCGCGAAACGTTGCGCCAGAAAATTGCGCTGCTCAGCATGCAGCAAGGCTTTGGCGGCCTCTTCCTGACGCGAGCGCTGGGTCAGGTCGGCCAGCGTCCATTGTTCCTCCAGTGTTTTCAGCACTAGCAGAAACGATGCAGCTCGCACCCCCTCATTGCTCAAAGAACGGATCGCCTGGGCCACAGAGCTAATGAACGGCTGAAAACCGGGGTCACTTTCGCTGGAATAAGCCAAGCTGCGATGGGTAAGCTTATCAAGCAATTGGCGGGCCGGATGCTGACGTTCGCTAAAGAAACGTGGATCCAACTGCGAAAGCTGGATAAACAAGGGCTCAAGTGCTTTGAGCTGTTCGCGCACCTGCAACAACAGGCGATGGTCATGCATGAGGTTGTCAAGCATCAGACGCACAACTTCTTCGCCCAGTTGTTTGCCGAGTTTTTTGCCAGGGTTCGCTTCACCCGACGTGAACGATCCAGAGCTTATGGATTGAAGTCTGCTCTGCTCAGCACGTTCATTCAAGCGTTTCATCATTGGCTCTACCATGCGCAAATCTTCCAACGCCACCATAGAGAATGGGATAGTGTTTTGGAAATCTTGTTCGCCTGTTTGCGCCACGACGTCTGACTCGCCGGACAAGAGCCGGCGCAGCTTGTCCAACGTGAGCAGGGTGCGACTCACCGATGACTCTGCCCACTTGGCGCGTTTTGCCGCCAGCCCGCCATCGGATGACGCATAGGTCGAGGCGGGCTCTATGCCCTGGGTACGCAACCAGACAGTCAACTCCATATAGATCTGGCGCAAACCCACGCCCAAAAAACCAGCAGCCGGAGTGACCATAGCTGTACGGTCTGCTTTGCTCGCCACGTAATGCACCAGGGTTTCGCGCAGAGAACGTGCAAACATCTCGGGACGCAGAGGATTGAGTACAGAACGAACACTGGCCCAACCCAGCAAGCTGCTGATCAGAGCATCCAGGGGAGACAAGGCGTCGTCTACCGCAATCTGAATTTCTTGCTGCGCCATGGCGCACTCGATGTTGGCGTCGATCTGCGCTTCGTCAAGAAGCTGAAAATCGTCAAAGTGCACTCTATCCTGCAGGGTCAATTCCTGTGCGCCCGAGTGGTAAACGGCCACACGCAATGTCTCGCTGAACATGGCGCTGAAGGCGTTGGCCTGAAGGCGCAGTTGCTCCACAGCTGCCTGACTAATCGAGCGCTGGTTCATTTGCGCGACCTTAGACTGCGTTTGGCTGACCGTGATCTCTAAACCCTCAATCACGTCATACATCAAAGACTTAGAGTGCACCAATACTGCTTCAATGCAGTCATGCAGAGTCGGCCGTGAATGGATCGGATCGTCTGAGAGACCTATTCGCTGAATGAGGAACTTCTTCATCAAACCATGCTTTCAAGGCCGGACCCCCCGACCTAAAACCCATTCTGATGCGTATCGCGCCACATAAGTCGCTTGCGCAACACCTTGTTACGGTACAGCACAAGAGTTACTGGATGGTGGTCGCAGTGACTTCAATAAGGGACTCGGTTAGAATCTAAGACGTCGGAAGCGTGGCAGAGTGGTCGATTGCACCGGTCTTGAAAACCGGCAACGGGAAACCGTTCGTGAGTTCGAATCTCACCGCTTCCGCCAATTTAAAGCACTAAGCTCTTAAATTTACTGACCACTTTTAAGCATCTCATCACATGCTTAGTGACGAATTGATGATCGAGCAAAGCTGATCAAACGAAGAAGTCTTGGTCAACTTGACCTGCACACACCAACAGTCGCAACACTTCTGACACAGTTCAGCACGTTATGCGCGTCTAATCAAAGCCTGACACATAACGGCCAAAGACAAAAGGAGCAAAACGTGAAACTGATCAATAGAATTCAAGGTGATGACATAGTGGTCATCGAAATTCAAGAAGACAACCTCGATGCAAGCAACGTGCGTGAATTCCGTGAAGAGATGCAGAAACTAATCAAGGATAAAAATCGTGTTGTACTCGATATGTCAGCATTGAAATTTGTAGATAGTTCGGGGCTGGGGGCGCTTATCTCTTGCCTACGTGACACCAACTCGCGCAAAGGTGACTTCCGACTGAGTAGCCTGTCGCGTTCAGTCTTGGCACTCTTTGAGCTGATGCGAATGCACCGTGTGTTCAGCATTCACGACAATGCGGATAGCGCAGTAAGTTCATACACTTAATCGGTTACAGATCTATGCGCTCTAGTCGGTAGCCATAGCCATAAACGGGAACCATTTTCCAGCCTTGGCTACCATCGAGTTTAAGCTTCTTGCGAATGCGACTAACGTGAGTATCTACCGTTCTGGAGTCCACCTCGCTATGAATGCCCCAGATCTTGTTTAGCAAG
The DNA here is from genome assembly GCA_947374105.1 of Comamonadaceae bacterium. Lineage (GTDB taxonomy): Bacteria > Pseudomonadota > Gammaproteobacteria > Burkholderiales > Burkholderiaceae_C > CANCDA01. The sequence goes on from CANCAO010000171.1 coordinate 3,820, forward strand.
TGGTCACGGGACATCAGCTTTGCTGGGTTTTGGAAAAAATACACCGACAAGTCAAATTCTTTTTGAGTCAATGGTAAAGCCATGCCATTCATCAGCAAGGTGTGCTTTGGCACATCAATCTCATAGGCTCCCATTCGCAAAACTGGGAGCCCACCTGGGCTGGACCGACGGGCCGCCGATAAAAGCCGCGCATTCAATTCCTGTTGCTTGGCCGGTTTGACTACATAGTCATCCGCGCCCGCTTGGAGTGCCTCAACGACGGTTTTTTCGTCATCGCGAGATGTCAGTACAACAATGGCTAATTTCCATCCCAGGCGTTCACGAACCCAGTGCAGTACCTGACCGCCGTTGCCGTCAGGAAGCATCCAGTCCAACAGCAGGGCGTCAAAACTTCCTCCCTTTAGCCCTTCCAGCATGTCAGCCACTGTGCCGAACATTTCCAGGGAGTGCTGAGCAGTCTGCAGCCATAGCCCGAGGAGGGCTTGCTGATCCGGGTCGTCTTCCAGTATCCCGATGTGCATTTGCATTTCCTGACGAGTTAACAGTTACATCACATTTGAATCGGCCTGAGTGCGTATTCTCAGCACATCAGCTAATCATCATAAACAGAATTCGTTCAAATGAACCCATCACTACTATTTTCCAAAATTGACTCACACGTTGAAGTTCGCCGCTATCTAGAATGGCATTTTGAGAACTCGGTACCACTACGGCTGATGTTTGATTCCAGCGAAGGTCATCTTCCAGCCTACTTGGTCAGCTTCGACGCAGCGGCGGGAACCATGGATGTGGTTTGCATGGGTGCGCGCAATATGCAATCGCGATCGAACGTATCGTATGCCATCATCGGTTCGAACGCCTCTGGAGCTCGCTTCCTGGCATCAGGCCAGATGTCAGCAGACATGGCTGAGCCCAATCGTCTCAAGCTCAGTTTCCCCGAGTGTTTGGATGTTTTCCAGACGCGCGATTACGTCCGTTGCTTGGCTCATACTGGCCACTTTCTGCACTTTAGCTCTCTAGAATCGTCCCACAACGCCATCGTCTGCAAAATCAGCAATGTCA
>CANCAO010000172.1 GCA_947374105.1 Comamonadaceae bacterium
TGTAGGGCGGCTCATGCATCTGCTGGGCCAGGGCGAGCACCTCGGCGCGGAAATTCAGCAGCGTGCCGTACACGGTGCCGGTGGGGATAAAGTGCATCAGGTCTGCTCCAGTTCGATCAGATGGTCTAGTAGTTCATAGAGCTGGGCCAGTTTTTGCTTGCCCAGCGACACTTCTATCGCCGTGTAATGCGCCTCGATATCGCCCGACAGTTGGTCTACCAACTTGCGGCCTTTGGCCGTGGCTTGCACCACGGTGCGGCGCTGGTCGGCGGGGTCGCGTGCGCGCCGGATCAGGCCATCGCGCTCCATGCGGGTCAGCACGCCCGTCAAGCTGGGGCCCAGGATGAAGGCCTCGCGCGCCACGGTGCCGGTCTCTACCGTGCCGTGCTCACCCAGCACGCGCAGTACGCGCCATTGCTGATCTGAGAGCCCCTGCGCCCGCAGGCTGGGCCGCGCATGAGCCATCACGGCTTCGCGCGCCTGGAGCAGCAGGCGTGGCAGGTTGCGGTGGGGGAAGAGGGTGGGCATCAGGGTGTTCTTAATTATTTAATATATTAAATGATTTAAGGTGTCTTGTGCAAGCTGCGATAGATCATCTACAGCCCTGTTGGCATAGCCAACACCTTCATCAGATAGAGACCTATCCGCACATTTCTATTAAAGTTAATTGAGTTTATTATTGTTACTTATAAAATTGATAAACCATAGTAACTTCTCTAAATATGAATCCACTGACCAATCCTTTCTCGCCCGGAGCCGGCAATCAGCCGCCGGAGTTGGCGGGGCGTGACGACTTGTTGCGCCAAGTCGAGATATTGTTAGCCCGAATCAAAGCCGGACGCAGCGAGCAGAGCCTGTTCATGGTAGGACTGCGTGGTGTTGGCAAAACCGTGTTGCTCAACCGCGTCCGTGAAATCGCCCAAGCGCAGGGCTATCAGGCGGTGCTGATTGAGGCCCATGAGAACAAATCGCTGCCTCAATTGCTTTCGCCGCCATTACGTCAAACACTGTTTGCTTTGGACAGAATGCAAAACGTCAGCGGAAAGGTCAAGAGGGGTCTGCGCGTGCTTCGCAGCTTCATAGGTGCGGTCAAAGTCAAGGTGGGCGACGCTGAATTCGGCCTTGATATTGACCCCGAGACTGGCTCGGCCGACAGCGGTGACCTGGAGGCCGATTTGGCTGAACTGTTCGTCGCGGTTGGCGAGGCAGCAGCAGACCGCGGCACCGCCGTTGCCATCATCATTGACGAGTTGCAGTATTTGACCGAGATCGAAATGAGTGCGCTCATCATGGCCATCCACCGCGTTTCACAGCGTAGTTTGCCTCTGGTGCTGATTGGCGCAGGCCTGCCGCAACTGGTTGGGTTGGCTGGCAAGTCCAAATCCTATGCTGAACGGCTGTTCACTTACCCGGAAGTAGGTGCACTATCCATGGTTGACGCGGCGCAGGCGCTGCAGGGCCCGGTCACTTCACAAGGCGTTTCTTTCACGCCCGAGGCACTGGCGGAGGTGTACCGTGTCACCCAAGGCTATCCGTACTTTTTGCAAGAGTGGGGCTACCAATCCTGGAACTTGGCAGAGCACTCGCCTATTAATTTGGCCTTGATCCAAAAAACCACTATTTCCTCCACTGAACGTATGGACAGCAGTTTCTTCAGGGTGCGTTTTGATCGGCTCACGCCCCGTGAAAAAGACTACCTCTGCGCTCTGGCCGAGATGGGCACCGGCAACCAACGTTCAGGCGGCGTAGCAGAGCGTCTGGGTGTCAAAGTGCAAACCATTGCGCCCTTGCGATCCAGCTTGATCAAAAAAGGCATGATTTACAGCCCCGCGCATGGCGACACCGCTTTTACCGTGCCGCTATTTGACCAGTTCATGCTGCGCACCATGCCCGACGGGCCGCGCAAGGCGACGGCATAAACGACTGCTCCCACCATGGCCAAAGACAAAACCATCTACACCTGCAACGAATGCGGCGGCATCAGCCCCAAATGGCTGGGCAAATGCCCGCATTGCCAAGCCTGGAACACGCTGATCGAATCCGTGGCGGAAAGTGCCGCGCCCACCAAAAACCGCTTTGCCGCGTTGGCCAAAACCGCCGAGGTGATGACGCTGGCCGACATTGACGCCACCGACACGGCGCGCACACCCACCGGCCACGATGAGCTGGACCGCGTGCTGGGCGGCGGCATTGTGGAGGGCGGCGTGATACTGATCGGCGGCGACCCCGGCATTGGCAAATCAACGCTGCTGTTGCAGGCGCTGGATTCGCTGCAAAGAACCAATATGAGCACTCTCTACGTCACGGGTGAAGAGAGCGGCGCGCAGGTGGCGTTGCGCTCGCGCCGACTGGGGCTGGAGGGCTCGCAAGTCAAGGTGCTGGCGGAGATTCAGCTGGAGAAAATCCTCGCCACGCTGGCCCATATGCAGCCGGGCATTGCGGTGATTGATTCGATTCAGACCGTCTATTCCGAGCAGCTCACCTCGGCCCCCGGCTCGGTGGCGCAGGTGCGCGAGTGCGCGGCGCACCTCACTCGCGCGGCCAAAGCCAGCGGCGTGTGCGTGGTGCTGGTCGGCCATGTCACCAAAGAGGGTGCGTTGGCCGGGCCGCGTGTGCTGGAGCACATGGTCGATACGGTGCTGTATTTCGAGGGTGACACGCACAGCAGTTTTCGCCTGGTGCGCGCCATCAAGAACCGCTTTGGCGCGGTCAACGAGATCGGCGTGTTTGCCATGACCGAAAAAGGCCTCAAGGGCGTGAGCAACCCGAGCGCCATTTTTCTGAGCCAGCACGCCGAGCCCGTGCCCGGCAGTTGCGTGATGGTGACGCTGGAAGGCACGCGGCCCATGCTGGTGGAAATTCAAGCGTTGGTGGACAGCGGCGGGCCCTCACCCCGGCGTCTGTCTGTGGGCCTGGACAAAGACCGGCTCGCCATGCTGCTGGCCGTGCTGCACCGCCACGCGGGTGTGGCTTGCATGGATCAGGATGTGTTTGTGAACGCGGTGGGCGGTGTGCGCATCAGCGAACCTGCCGCCGATTTGGCGGTGCTGCTGGCTATCACTTCATCGTTACGCGGCAAGCCCCTGCCCAAGGGCTTCTTTGCCTTTGGCGAAGTGGGTCTGGCAGGCGAAGTGCGCCCGGCACCGCGCGGCCAAGAGCGGCTCAAAGAAGCGGCCAAACTCGGCTTTAGCGTGGCCGTGGTGCCCAAGGCCAATGTGCCTAAAAACCTCAAAAGCAAAGACTTTGAAGGCCTGACGATTCACGCGGTGGAGCGGGTGGAGCAGGCGATGGAACTGGTGCGGTCGTTGGGTTGAAGTCCTTGTGGGAGTTGTTAAGAAAGCCCTAAGGTGAGGCGGTCAGACTAGTCCCTGTTACGGAGACTTATATGCAACAGTGGACCCCTTCAAAAGCTTCTCTATTCCGCCTGCTTCTTTGTAGTGCAGTGGCGCTGTGTTCAGCGGCCTACGCTATCACCCCCACAGAGCAACTTGCGGCCTACAACGCGCAGGTGGGGGTGGCGGCGCAGCCAACACGCGGGCAACAGTTGTTCACCACCAAGCACGGCAAAGAGTGGAGTTGTGCCACGTGCCACACGGCCAGCCCGACGGTAGAGGGCAAACACGCCAGCACCGGCAAGGTCATTGCACCGCTGGCCCCGGCCTTCAACCCGGAGCGCTTTACCGACACGGCTAAGTCCGACAAATGGTTTCGCCGTAATTGCAATGACGTGATGGGGCGCGAATGCACGGCGGGCGAGAAGGCCGACGTGTTGGCCTGGTTGCTCACCTTCAAGCGCTGAATTTCATTTTTTTAGAAAGTCACACATGTCACTGACACGACTGATTTCTTGGGGCCTTTTTTGGCTGAGCACGTCCACCTTCATGGGCGCAGCGCATGCCGATGGCAACCTCATGCCCGCGACGGTGCTGCCCTTGTACAAACAAGAGTGCGCGAGTTGCCATGCGCCTTACCCACCGGGCGTGCTGCCTGCTGCTTCTTGGAAGCGTTTGATGGGCGGACTGAGCAAGCACTACGGCACAGATGCGTCGCTGGACGCCAAAGACCTGCAAGACATCAGCGGCTGGCTGCAAGCCCATGCAGGCACCTACAAGCGTGTGAGTGAGGAGCCGCCGCAAGACCGCATTACCCTAACCGCCTGGTTCACGCGCAAGCACAACGCGCGGGAGGTGGCGCCCGATGTTTGGAAGCGCGTCTCGGTCGGCAGCGCATCCAACTGTGTGGCCTGCCACGCCAATGCCGCGCAGGGAAATTTCAATGAACGTGACATCAAAATCCCAAAGTAAAACAATGACAACCGATCCACAAAAAGTCTTGGTGTGGGACGCTCCGGTGCGTGTCTTCCACTGGCTCATGGTGCTGAGCTTTGCTGGCGCTTACCTCACGGCTGAGAGCGAACGCTGGCGGCTGCTGCATGTGACCCTGGGCTACACCCTGGGCGGCTTGGTGGCTTTTCGCCTGATCTGGGGTTGCGTGGGGACGCGCTATGCGCGCTTTGCCAACTTTGTGCGCGGGCCAGCCGCCGTGCTGCGTTACCTGCGCAGCTTGCTCAATGAGCCGCCCGAACACCACTTGGGCCACAACCCGGCGGGTGCGGTGGCGATTGTGTTGTTGCTGCTCAGCAGCATCGTCATCGTCGGCACGGGCTGGGCGAGCTACAACAGTGTCGGTGGGAACTGGGTGGCCGAATGGCATGAAGGTGCATCGGCCTTCATGCTGGCGGTGGTGTTGGTCCACGTGGCGGGGGTGGCTGTGTCCAGCCTCTTGCACCGGGAGAACCTGGTGCGTGCCATGGTGACGGGCAACAAACAGGGTTCGACCGACCATGGCATTGACCCAGGCAATG
>CANCAO010000173.1 GCA_947374105.1 Comamonadaceae bacterium
TGCACTTTATCCCCACCGGCACCGTGTACGGCACGCTGCTGAATTTCCGCGCCGAGGTGCTCGCCCTGGCCCAGCAGATGCATGAGCCGCCCTACAAAGCACCACCCAAAGCGCCCGTGCTTTTTATTAAGACCGCCAACACCTGGAGCCCAAACGCAAGCGCAATCGCCGTGCCCGCCCATGTGCCCGAGGTCGAAATCGGCGCCAGCATCGCCATGGTCATCGGCGCGCCGGGCACAGTAAGCGGCTACGTGCTGATGAACGATTTGTCTGTGCCGCACGCGAGTTTTTTCAGACCGCCGGTCAAGTTCAAAAATCGGGATGGTTTTCTGGGCATCGGCCCGCGTGTGACGCCCGTGCTTGATGCGGGCGACCCTGCGCAGTTCACGCTCACCGTGCGCATCAACGGCGATGTGCGCCAGCAGGTACGCTTTGCCGACCTAGTGCGCGATGCGCAACAACTGCTGACTGATGTGGGCGAGTTCATGACCCTGCGCACGGGCGACCTGCTGATGCTGGGCTGCGACGCGGGGCGGCCCCTGGCCCGTGCGGGTGACCACATTGAGATCAGCGCACCGGGCTTCGCCACCTTGAGCAATACCTTGGTGAACGAGACGAACACGGGGGTCATCGCTTCATGAAACACGCCCACATCAACTTTGAAGGCCGCACCCAGTGGGCCACCGAATCCGATGGGCAACTGCTGCTGTCCAACGGTACGCGAGTAGCGCAAGACGCGGTCACTTGGCTGCCTCCACTCGCCCCCACACCACGCCCCCGCACCATCCTCGCCCTCGGGCTGAACTACGCTGACCACGCGAAGGAGTTGGAATTCAAGCCACCCACCGAGCCCTTGGTCTTCCTCAAAGGCGAGGGCGCGTTGATCGGCCACCGCGCCAAGACCCTGCGGCCCCAAGCCGTGCAGTTCATGCACTACGAATGCGAGCTCACCGTGGTCATCGGCAAGACCGCCAAGCACGTCAAACGCGACGATGCCTATGACTTCATCGCGGGCTACACCGTGGCCAACGACTACGCCATCCGCGACGTGCTGGAGAACTGGTACCGCCCTAACCTGCGCGTGAAAAACCGGGACACCTGTACGCCGCTTGGGCCCTGGCTCGTGGACTTGAAAGACATTGCCAACCCCATGGCCCTCGCCCTGCAAACCACCGTGAACGGCAAGCTCACGCAAAGCGGCAATACGAAGGACATGATTTTTGACGTGCCCTTTCTCATCGAGTACTTCAGCAGTTTCATGACGCTCCAACCCGGCGACCTGATCCTGACCGGCACGCCTGATGGTGTGGTGGACTGCCGCGATGGTGACGAGATCATCACCACGATTGAAGGCATTGGAGAGCTGCACAACACCATCAAGGAATACGCATGAAGATCGACCACCTCATCAACGGCAAACCCGTCGCCAGCACCGACTACTTCGAGACCATCAACCCCGCCACCCAAGAGGTGTTGGCTGAGGTGGCATCGGGCGGTGAAGCGGAAGTCAACGCAGCGGTAGCCGCGGCCAAAGCAGCCTTCCCGAAATGGGCCAGCACCCCTGCACCTGAGCGCGCCAAGCTCATGCGCAAACTCGGTGAGCTGATTGCCTCGCACGTACCCGCGATTGCGCAAACCGAGACCAACGACAGCGGCCAGGTCATCAGCCAAACGGGTAAGCAACTCGTGCCCCGCGCCGCCGACAACTTCAGCTACTTCGCCGAGATGTGCACCCGCGTGGACGGCCACACCTACCCCACGCCCACGCACCTGAACTACACGCTGTTCCACCCTGTCGGCGTGTGCGCGCTCATCAGCCCCTGGAACGTGCCCTTCATGACGTCCACCTGGAAGGTCGCGCCGTGTCTGGCCTTTGGCAACACGGCGGTGCTCAAGATGAGCGAGCTGTCGCCGCTGACCGCCGCGCGCCTGGGCGAGTTGGCGCTGGAGGCCGGCATTCCGCCCGGCGTGCTGAACCTCGTGCATGGCTACGGCCAGGACGCGGGTGAGCCCTTGTGCGCCCACCCCGACGTGCGCGCCATCAGCTTCACCGGCTCCACCGCCACCGGCAACCGCATCGTCAAAGCGGCAGGCCTGAAGAAGTTCAGCATGGAGTTAGGCGGCAAAAGTCCCTTCGTGATTTTTGAAGATGCTGATCTGGCGCGCGCGCTGGACGCCGCCGTGTTCATGATCTTCTCCAATAACGGCGAGCGCTGCACGGCGGGCAGCCGCATCTTGGTGCAGCAGAGCATCTATGCTGACTTCGTGCAGCAGTTCACCGAGCGCGCCAAACTCATCATGGTCGGCGACCCACTCGATGAAAAGACCATCGTCGGCCCCATGATTTCGCCAGCGCACTTGGCCAAGGTGCGCAGCTACATCGAGCTCGGCCCCAAGGAAGGCGCAAGCTTGCTGTGCGGTGGTCTTGATCGCCCGTCGTATGCCACGGAGCTACCAAACCGCGTGCGCCGTGGCAACTACGTCTGGCCGACTGTGTTCGCCGACGTGGACAACCGCATGCGCATCGCCCAAGAAGAAATCTTCGGCCCCGTGGCCTGCATCATTCCATTCAGGGATGAAGCCCACGCCATAGCACTGGCCAACGACATTGCCTACGGCCTGTCCAGCTATGTCTGGACAGAGAACATCGGCAAAGCGCATCGCGTGGCCGCGGCGGTGGAAGCGGGCATGTGCTTCGTCAACAGCCAGAATGTGCGCGATCTACGTCAACCCTTCGGCGGCACCAAGGCCAGTGGCACGGGGCGCGAGGGTGGCACCTGGAGTTACGAGGTATTTTGTGAGCCCAAGAACGTGGCGGTGTCGCTGGGCAGCCACCACATTCCGCATTGGGGAACGACGTGAACGTCATTCCCCTTCGGGGTGTCTTGGACTCCCCCCACCCCAACCCTCCCCTCAAGGGGAGGGCTTCAGGGGCAAGTCGAGCGTGCAGGCTGGGTCGCGGGAACGGGGCGGCTGGGCACTCTGCTGCGCTCATGTCCCCCGGTCTGCGCGTTGCGCAGCCTTCCTCCTTGACTTCGCTTCGCAGAGCGCCCAGCCGCCCCTTTCCGAAACAGAGCGGTGTTCAAGCGGCCACGGTCCAACCACGGGCCCGGTTGACGGTGTTGGGTATCTGCCGTAGCGAAGTCAAGGAGGAGGGTCGGGCAAAGCCCGACACGGGGGACATGAGCGCAGGCAGGTACCCGACACCATCAACCCGCGACACCTTGGAACAAAAGGTATCCCCTGTTCGCCAACACACCACAAAACCGGACGACCCATGGGCAAACTAGCACTAGCGGCCAAGATCACCCACGTCCCGTCCATGTACTTGAGCGAGCTGGATGGCCCGCGCAAGGGCACGCGGCAAGACGCGATTGACGGCCACCGTGAAATCGGTCGGCGCTGCCGCGCACTGGGCGTGGACACCCTCGTGGTGTTTGACACACACTGGCTCGTCAATGCTAACTACCACCTCAATTGCGCGCCTCACTTCAAAGGCAGCTACACCAGCAACGAACTGCCGCACTTCATCAGCAACCTGGGCTACGAGTTTCTCGGCAACCCCAGCCTGGGCAAGCTGTTGGCCAAAGCGTGCAACGAGCACGGTGTGGAGACACTGGCGCATGACGCCACCACGCTCGCTCCCGAATACGGCACGCTCGTGCCCATGCGCTACATGAACGAAGACCAGCACTTCAAAGTGGTTTCAGTATCGGCCCTGTGCATGGCGCATTACCTCAACGACAGTGCACGCCTGGGCTGGGCCATGCGTCGCGCGGTGGAGGACCACTACGACGGCACGGTGGCGTTTTTGGCCAGCGGCTCGCTATCGCACCGCTTCGCGCAAAACGGTCTCGCGCCTGACTACGCCTTTCGCATCTGGAGCCCTTTGCTGGAGACGCTGGATCGGGAAGTCGTGCAAATGTGGCAACGGGGCGAATGGAAAAAGTTTTGCGAGATGCTGCCCGAGTACGCCGTCAAAGGTCACGGCGAAGGCTTCATGCACGACACGGCCATGCTGCTGGGCGCTTTAGGCTGGTCTGACTACGACGGCCAAGCCGAAATTGTCACACCGTACTTCGGCGCGTCGGGCACGGGCCAGCTCAACGCCGTGTTCCCAGTCACACCCCAAGACGGTAGCGCTATTCCGCAAGCCCAAGCTTCAGCAGCCCTGGGCTACCAAGCCGTCCATCGTCTCTAATCGCCCCTAACCCTTTCAGAGCCAACACCATGCCCCACCTCGTCATCCTCTACACCCCCAACCTCGAAACCGAGACCGACATGACGGCGCTGTGCCGCTGTCTGGCCGACACCATGCTCACCGTGCGCGATGAGGACAACAAACAAGTCTTCCCCACCGGCGGCACGCGCGTGCTGGCCTACCCGGCAGCGCACTTTGCCGTGGCCGATGGCGGCACTGCAGGGCGGGCTGCCGGTGGCAATGGCGACTATGCCTTTGTGTACCTGAACGTGCGCATGGGGCGCGGGCGCAGCGATGCGACCAAGAAGAGCGCTGGCGACGCACTAATGGCAGTGGCGCAAGCCCATTTCGAGCCCTTGCACCAGCAACGTCATCTGGGTCTGACACTCCAAATCGACGAAGGCCAGGAGGTCTTTGACGGCAAGTACAGCAACCTGCATCCGCTCTTCAACAAGGCCTGACCATGCTCGCGCCCGACCTGATTGCCCAACTCGCCGCTGAACTGCACCAGTCTGAAAAGACGCGCCTGCAAGTCGAGCATTTCTCCAAGCGCTTTCCCGCGATGACAGTTGACGACGGCTACGCCGTCTCACGCGCCTGGATGCAGATCAAGCGGGCCGAGGGCCGCACTGTCATTGGCCACAAAATCGGTCTGAC
>CANCAO010000174.1 GCA_947374105.1 Comamonadaceae bacterium
CGGATCAAGCTTTGACATCATCCGCAACGCGCGGCATTTAACGCCGTTGGAGTGCCCGCAAAAAGTAGCCTCAATTTTGTTGCGTTTGCTGTCGCCAAATTGATCAAATTTCGGGATGACATGTGATGAATTCAGACAAGGTCCGGTGACAGCATGAGCAGTGTGCGTGCCGAGGCGATAGCCCTGCGCCTGCCCTTTGAGATGGGTGGCCCCAAACCCTTGTTTGCGGGCCTGCCACGGCAGATGGAGATGCTGCTGATTCGCGTGGAGACCGATCAAGGCTTGGTGGGCTGGGGTGAGGCTTTCAGCCTGGCCATTTGGCCTGCGGTACGCAGCGCGTTTGAGCAGCTGGTGGCCCCCTTGGTCGTTGGCCAAGACGAGGCCGATATCGCCGGAATTTCTGAGCGACTGCAGCGTCAGTTTCATATTTTGGGGCGTGGCGGGGCGGCGATGTATGCGTTGTCTGGGTTGGACATTGCCCTGTGGGATTTGGCAGGCAAGCGGGCAGGCCTGCCCCTGCATGCGCTGCTGGGCCATGCCCACCACAGTAGCCTGCCCGTCTACGCCAGCTTGATGCGCTATGGCGATAAAGACTTGGTGACGCGCAACACCTTTGAGGCCTTGTCTCGCGGTTACCGCGCCATCAAGTTGCATGAGGTTCGGACGGACGCGGTGCACGCGGCGCGGGCGGCTATTGATGCCTCTGGCACTCAGTCCGCGCTGATGGTGGACGTGAATTGCCCCTGGACGGTGGCGCAATCGCTTGTCATGGCGGATGAGTTCAGAGACTGTGACTTGCTGTGGTTGGAAGAGCCCGTCTGGCCCCCGGAAGACTTTGCCGGGCTGGCCCATGTGCGCCAAGCCAGCAGTATCCAAATCGCGGCGGGAGAGAACAACATGAGCGCCCCCCACTTTGCGCAAATGTTGCAAGCCGGGGCGGTCGATTTCGCGCAGCCCAGCGTCACCAAGATCGGCGGTATCACCGAGTACCTCAAAGTCATGCAACTCGCTGCGGCACACGGCACGCCCCTGATGCCGCATTCACCCTACTTCGGCCCGGGCTTGCTGGCCACGCTGCACCTGACGGCGTTGCTCGCGGACGAAACGATGATTGAAGCCTCTTTCGCCGACTTGGGTGCTAGCCCCTTGGGCGACGCGATTGCGGTGCGTGATGGACGACTCCAAGTGCCGCAAGGGCCAGGCCTGGGTTGTGACCCGGACATGGCCGTGGTCACGCGTTACCGAGTGGCCTGAACGTGATGAACTTTGAGCTTTCGCATTTGGCTGCACCTGCGCTGGAGCAGACCCCGGTGCTGATCCGCCGTGTGGAGACTTTCATCTACCGTGTGAAGGTGGGAAAGCCTGTGGTCTCCACCTTGGCCACTATCGCGCACCGCACGGCTTTGCTGCTGCGCGTGGAAGACAGCGAGGGCGCGTTCGGCTGGGGCGAGGTGTACGCCACGCTGCCGTCCTATGGTGCGGCGCACCGCGCGCAAACGGTTCACCAATTGCTGGCACCCTTGTTGCTGGGTCAATCTGTCCATCAGCCCGCCGAGTGCTGGCAGAGGCTGACGCAAAAAACCCACGCGATGGCAATTCAAACGGGCGAGGCGGGGCCGATTTCAGCGGCCATTGCAGGGCTTGACTGCGCGCTGTGGGACTTGTTCGCGCGCCGCGCGGGTGTGCCCTTGTGCACGCTTCTGGGGGGTACACCTCAAGCCCTGCCCGCCTACGCCAGCGGCTTGAATCCGGCGGATGGCCCGCAGGTGGTGCAGGCTTGCCGCGCACAGGGTTTCAGAGCCTTCAAACAGAAGGTCGGCTTTGGTGACCAAGTGGACTTAGGCAACCTGGCGCGCATCCGCGCGGACATGGCCGCGCATGAGTCGCTGATGGTCGATGTCAACCAGGGTTGGACGCTGGAACAGGCCTTGCGCATGGCCCCGCAACTCACCCCCTTCGACTTGGCCTGGGTTGAAGAGCCGCTGCTGGCCGACCGCCCCGCGCACGAATGGCGCCAGTGCGCGCAGGCCTTCAGCAACGTGCTGGCCGGTGGCGAAAACTTGCGCGCCGAAGGCTTTGCTGAACAGACCGAGTGGCTGGGTGTGGTGCAGCCCGACGTGGGCAAGTGGGGTGGCATCAGTGCTGGCTGGGCCGTGGCCAAAGCGGCTTTGGTGCGTGGCAAGCGCTACTGCCCGCATTGGCTGGGCAGTGGGCTGGGCTTGATGGCATCCGCCCACTTGCTGGCTGCGGTGGGGGGCGATGGTTGGCTGGAGATGGATGTGAACGAGAACCCCTTGCGCGAAGCGCTGTGCCAGCCTTGGCCAGAACTGGTCGAGGGCGCGCTGGTGCTCACGCAGGGCGTGGGGCTTGGCGTCGTGCCCGATCAAATCATGACGAAGAGCTGCTTAATTCAACACGAGGAGTCGGTATGACATTTTCAATTCGCAAATTTGGGTTGAGCGTACTCATGGGCGCTTGTTTGATGGGGCATGCCGCCTTCGCGCAAGACTTCCCCACCAAGCCCGTGCGCCTGGTGGTGGGCTTCCCACCCGGTGGTCTGGCCGACATCATGGCGCGCATTTTGGCGGAGAAGCTGCCTGCGGTGTGGGGCCAGCCGGTGGTGGTGGAGAACCGCCCCGGTGCTTCCGGCGTCATCGCTGCCGATCTGGTGGCCAAGGCCAACCCTGACGGCCACACGCTGTTGCTTATCTTGACCAATCATGTGGTGATTGCCGCCGTGCGGCCCAAGCTGCCGTTTGACCCCTTGACAGATTTCGCGCCCGTGTCGCAAGTGGGCAGCTCGCCACTCATTTTGCTGGCCAACCCCAAGTTGCCCGCCAACACCCTGCCCGAGTTGATTGCGCTGGCCAAGACCAAGCCCGGCGTGCTCACCTACTCCACGCCGGGTGACGGCTCGGTACACCACCTGCAGCAAGAGCTGCTGAACGCGGCAGTGGGTGTGAAGATGGTGCACGTGCCCTATGTGGGCGGCGCGCCCGCCATGCTGGACGCGATCTCGGGCGTGGTCGATCTGAACGTGGGCAGCCCAGCGCAGGGCATTCAGCAGGTGGAGGCGGGCAAGCTCAAGGCCTTGAGCTACACCGGTGAAAAACGCTCGGCCTTGTTGCCGAATGTGCCCACCGTGGCCGAGGCCGCTGTGCCGGGGTTTTATGCCGCGCTGTGGGGTGGTGTTCTCGCACCAGGGCGCACGCCCACAGCCCTGGTGGCGCGAATCAACACCGATATTCGCCAGGTGATGAGCCAGCCCGATGTACGCGAGAAAATGACCAAGCTGGGCACGGACGTGGTGACGAGCTCGCCCGAGGCGTTTGACAAATTCATCCGCGCCGAATTGGGCAAATGGAGCGGCGTGGCCAAGCAGGCGGGGGTGAAGGGCGACTAATAGCTGGGCTGCGCCTTATTTCTGAAGGAGGGGGTTTGAAGTTTTCAGCAAAGGGGGGGTGAAAAAGACTTGCACCAAGGATTGAAGTGTCTGGGCTGCGTTTGAATTCTAGCGGTACGGTCTTGCAGTCGCCCTCTAAAATGAGTTGATCCGAATTCCCGCTGTTGTCCGTCGCTTAACAGGAGTCTGCGCATGCCCATCACCAAAGGTTCCCAGGCCCTCGTGGCCGAGGCCATGGCCCAAGTCAAAACCTACACCGTGCCGCAAGTGCTGGCACGGCTGCACGACCCCAAGGTGAAGATCGTGGACATCCGCGATGTGCGCGAGCTCAAAGACGGCACGGTCACCGACAGTATTCACGCGCCGCGCTGCATGCTGGAATTTTGGGTGGACCCGGACTCCAAATATTTCAAGCCCATGTGGGCCGACGAGAGCAAAGAGTTCATCTTGTTTTGCGGCGCAGGCTGGCGCAGCGCGCTGGCCACCAAGACCCTGCAAGACATGGGCATGACCAACGTGGCCCATATCGATGGCGGCTATGCCGAGTGGGTGAAGCTGGGCGGCCCCACCGAAACCCTGGAAGAACAAAAGGCCAAGCGCAAGCAATGACAAACCGAAAATTCGACGCTGTGCTCTTTGACTGCGACGGCGTGCTGGTGGACAGCGAGCCTATCGTCAACCGATTGCTGTGTGAGATGATAAACGACCTGGGTTGGAAACTCACGCTCGAAGAATCCATCCACCTCTTCCTCGGCAAAGCCGTGCGCGACAACAAAGACCTCATCGAGCACCACACCGGCAAACCCCTCACCGACGAATGGATGCGCCACTTTCGCGCCCGGCGTGACGCCGCGCTGGTGGATCAGATGTTGGCCACCGAAGGCATCCACGATGCGCTTGACGCCATCACCGCGTGCTACGGCACAAAAATCGCCGTGGCCTCAGGTGCAGACCGAGGCAAGCTCGAAGTCATGCTCGGCAAAGTGGGTTTGATGAAATACTTTGAAGGCCGCATCTTCAGTGGCCACGAAATGCCGCGCTCCAAGCCGCACCCGGATGTGTACCTGGCTGCTGCAGCGGCCTTAGGCGTTGACCCGAAACGTTGTGTCGTTATCGAAGACACCCCCACGGGCGTGAAAGCGGGTGTGGCTGCGGGGGCAACCGTGTTTGGCTTTGCGCCCACTGACCCGATTCGTGTGGCCATGCATGGCGATGGTGGTGATTTGCTGGCCCACGGGGCGAAGCTTGTGTTTCGGGAGATGGGGGCGTTGGCGGGGTTGCTTGGGTAAGAGCTACTTTTTGCAAAATCTCCCTTTCAACTCCCGTGTCACCGGGCTCAATTTTCATGGCAATAGGTTACGCTTGGGTGTATGAAACCTCTCGTCTATATCACCGGCGCATCCAGTGGCATCGGTCAGGCGTTGGCATTGCGGTATCACCAGGCTGGTTA
>CANCAO010000175.1 GCA_947374105.1 Comamonadaceae bacterium
GCCCAGCAACTCAGCCTGCCGCTGGGCACCGTCAAAACCTGGATACGGCGTGGGTTGGACCAATTGCGCCATTGCATGACGCGCTTTGCCTGAGCCGGAACACCACCATGAACCTGTACAAACACCCCGACCGGCTGGACACCTTGGCCGCCCACTATGCCTTGGGCAGTTTGCGCAGTGGCGCACGCCGCCGCTTTGAGACGCTGGCGCGAGAGCTCCCCGCTGTGCGACTGGCCGCACAAGAATGGCAAGCACGACTGGCAGGGCTAACCGAGTTGCAAACGGACATGACCCCGAACCCCGTGGTCTGGACCCGACTGCAAAATCTGATTGCCGCCGAGCAGTCACAAAAAGCACTGGCCATTCAGCGTGCCCGTCCGGCGCTTGCCCCCACCGGCTGGTGGCGTAACCTACTGATATGGCGGGGTGCTTCATTCATTGGCACGGCGGTCAGTGTCGTGGCGGTGCTGGTCGGGCTGAACCTGAACGAGCAATTGCAAACCCTGCCGCGCGTGTCGTATGTCGCGGTACTGGCCGACGACCAATCGGCTGCATCCATGCTGGTGACCTTCGACCCGCTGCAACGCAAGCTCACGCTGCAACGCGTGGGCGGCTTCCAAGAAGCCAGCGACAAGTCGCTGCAACTGTGGGCATTGCCGCCGGGCAAAGGGCCACAATCCCTGGGTGTGTTGACCCATGAAAAGCTACTGCGCCTGACCGTGGCCGAGGCGCAGGTGAACGCGGTGCCTACCCTGGCCATCAGCCTGGAACCCCAAGGCGGCGTGCCCACCGAACGCGGCCCAACCGGGCCGGTGTTGTTCAAGGGTACGTTGATTCAGAAAATGCTTTAAGCCTACTGCCGTGCCGTGCGCACGTTAGGTGGCATGGCCTGCGCTGCGCTAGTGCGAAAGGGATTGATATCCAGCCCACCGCGCCGTGTGTAGCGGGCATACACCGTCAACTTCAACGGCTTGCAGCGCGTCCACAGGTCCATGAAGATACGCTCCACGCACTGTTCATGAAACTCATTGTGCTGGCGAAAGCTCACCAGGTATTGCAGCAGGGTTTCCTGCTCAATCTGCGGGCCGGTGTAACTGATCTGTACACTGGCCCAGTCGGGCTGGCCGGTGACTAGGCAGTTGCTTTTGAGCAGGTTGCTGGTGAGGGTTTCGGTCACGGGGGGCGCGTCAAACGCCGCTTGCAATAGCGCGGGTGTTGGGGTGAAGTGCTGACATTCAATATCAAGCCGATCCAGACTCAGGCCGTCGAGTTCATGCACTGGCTCGCGGTCAAACAGCTCGGGTAACAGGATCTTCACGCCCACCGTGCCCTTGATATCCGAGCCACGCCAGACCGCCTCACTGATGTCGGCGCGGATACGCGTCTGCACGTCGGTGTGAGATTCAAATTTCGTATTGTTAAAGCTGTTCAGGTACAGCTTGAAGGACTTGCTCTCAACGATGTTGCGCGTCTCGCAAGGCACGGTGACGTGAGCGATGGCAACTTGCGGCTTGCCGCGCAGATTGAGCCAACTCAACTCAAACGCTGTCCACAAATCCGCCCCAAAAAATGGCAGCTTGGCGGGTACGCCGATTTCATCGCGCTTGATGGATCGCTCAATGGGGTACAGCAGCGAGGCGTCGTACTGGTCCACGTAGGGCGTGGGCTTGCCGAGTTGAGAGTGTTTCATGGTTGCGGCCCACTCAAGGCTTGACCAGACGGCGAAACACCAGTCGGTCTGGTTTGGATGAGGCGCTGTCAAACGCATAGCCTTCCAGATTGAACCTTTCCAGTTGCTTGGGCGTGGTGATCTGGTGCTGCACCGCAAAGCGGACCATCAGCCCGCGCGCGCGCTTGGCCATGAAACTGATGATCTTGTACTGCCCATTTTTAAACTCCTCAAACACGCAGTCGATGACCCGACCCTTGAGCGCCTTGCGATCCACCGCTTTGAAGTACTCCTGTGAGGCCAGGTTAATGATGACCGGGGAGAGGTCAGCCTGCAAACGCTGGTTCAAGTAAGCCGCGATGTGCATGGCCCAGAACGCATAGAGATCTTTGCCCTGCGCATTGACTAGCCGCGTGCCCATCTCCAGCCGATACGGTTGCATCAGGTCCAGTGGGCGAAGCACGCCATACAGGCCACTCAAGATGCACACATGGTTTTGCGCCCAAGCCAGCTCAGCAGGCTTCAAAGTTTTGGCGTCCAGCCCACCATACACATCACCGTTAAAAGCCAGCGCCGCTTGCTTGGAGTTTTTCACCGTGAATTTGGGTGACCAAGACTGGTAGCGCGCCACGTTCAGACCCGAGAGCGCATCGCTCAAAGACATCAGCTCGGCAATAGCCTGGGGCGATTTCTCACACAAGATGTCTATCAAATCAGCCGACTGTTTGACGAACAACGGTTGCGTGTGCGGCACATCGCCCACGGGGGTTTCGTAGTCAAGGGCTTTGGCGGGGGAAAGTAAAAATAACATGCGGGGTGTCCTGGTTCAGGACGATTATCCGACACCCATGACCCAAGCATACAAACAACGATGGATCACCTCCCCTCATTGCACATCATTCACCATTGGCGCAGCAATAACCACCAAGCTGATGGCGGTATAGACGATCATCAGAAGGGTCAGTGGGAAAGTGACCCACGCGGTGCGACGCATGGGCAAGCTCCAGCGCAACGCAACGCGGTGAGCTTGCCAGATGGAGAGTACGTGGCCCAGCACAATGGCGGTGACGGCAACGAGCCAAGTGAACTTGGCGTCCACCACACTGATATCGGGGTAGAACTTGGCGGTACCGAACACATCCCACTGCCGCCCGAGCGGATCGGACAAGAGCGCAACCATCGTTTGCCCCTGAATCAGCAAGTTAGAAAAGTTGTGGGCAATGAGATAGGCGGCGGCGATAGGAATCAACGTGGGGGCTATTTGGTGCGTGATTTGTTGGCCTGAGATTTCGCCTGATGTGGCGGCTGCACTGATCTGGCAGGTGAGCACGTAGGCGACTATAAAAGTCACCCAAACCGATAGCAGACCCAGCGTTCCCGCGACATAGCCGTTAACATCCAGCCACTGTGGGACCCATGCTTTTAAAGCCCCTTCAAATACCAGCCATGCGGAGCCGCCATGCAGGCCATCAAAGAGGACGGTGGCGAGCATGGCAAGGATTAAGCTGGCGTGTCCCGCGATTGGTTCGCCCTCAGACCCACGTGAACTGGGTCTGAACGTACGCGCCAGTCTGGAAAAATACACAGCGAAGAAGTCAGCACGACCTTGCCAGACTTCCCGGCCAAAACCAACCATGCCAGCCAGGTTGACGAACGTCCAGCCCACGGCCACGCAGCCCAGTTTGAAGGGCGCGGTGGCCAGGGGGTAGATCACCTCCAAAGCACACCAGACAAGCAAGAGCACAGCAGCGGGCCACATGCCCAGCGCCGTAGGCCAAGTCAAGCCCAGGGCAAGTCCTCGTTTTATCCCAAGTTTTTTGGCACAAGTGTCGAGTAGTTCAAAGCTGCTTCGCCATGGGTCGAGCACCGGCCAGATATTGCCGAACACGATGACCACGAAAGACAGGCCGATCCACCAAATGATCCAGACCATCGTGGGCGCCAAGTTCATCAAAGGGTCGTTGGTGCCCCACAAGGCAGAGGCGATAGTGAGTGCAAATAACAGGAGTGAGCTGCTCTTGAGCAGCCACTCCCGTGGACGCAAAGTGGCAGGTTTCGGCAGGATGAGCGCGGCCGGCGTCACGAAGCCAGCCGCAGGCCGCCGCACAAACAAAAACGCCATAACAAAGGTCAGCAGCACCATGGCGCAAGCGCCCACGATCACATAGGCCAAGGGCACGGGCAGGTCGTAGCGTTCTTCAAAACTGTGGGCTTGCGCACCGCACACAGCGGCCAAGAGAAGCAGCAGAATCAGAACTGATTTCAACGCGGCAGCACTTCCAGAATCGCTAGGGGCGGCGCGTGGTGGCTTGTCGCAGCAGGAGTGCGCTTGTCTTGTGCCGCATGCCATTCCAAGCGAAATCGACCGGTGGCAAAGGCATCGAAAACCAGCTCCGTTTCCTGACCGGCTTGGAGTTGCGCGCTGAGGCGGTAAGCGTGCAGATGCAGCTCGCCCGTCGTATTACTATTGATGCGCCAGCGCAGCTTGTCGCCTTTGTGAACTTGGATCAAGCGCAGCACTTTGGGGAGCTTGCCATCAACGATGGCTAGATTCAAAGCGAGTTCACTTTTTTCTTGCGCACACACGAGAGGCGGCGTGCCGGCCAAAAACAGGCCCACACACCCGATCAGTGCTGCCTTAGCTAAGCACGCACGCATAGATTGAACAGGGGCCGCCTTACTTGGCAGCTGCCTTCCAGTCCGCGACACCACGGGCCGGGCCCGTCAGCTCAAGGATATGCATGCCGGTGTTGGCACGATCCACGATGTAGATATAGCCACGCTCGTCCACCTCGACGTTGTTGGTTTGAATCGCACGCTTCTCAGCGGCTGCGGTGAAGGGCAGTTTACCCCGTTGAGCGAGTGGTGTTTCCAGCACAACGGTTTCTTTGGTCATGCCGGGGATGTAGTAGGCGACTTCTTTCGGACTGAGCGGGTCGCGAACGTCAAGCGCACGCACACCGGCGTTGAAGTGCGAAAAAAACATGATCTTTTTATGAAAGACCGGTGCGGTGCTTTCGTTGGATGAGTGGGAACCAAAGCGACCACCGCGTGAGCAAAAATTTCCGCTCTTCTCAGGCACTGTCCAATTGGACACGCCAAAGGGTTTGGACTCGGTGGTGACGTCAATGAACCAGACCATTTGGCGACCTTCCAGGCATTC
>CANCAO010000176.1 GCA_947374105.1 Comamonadaceae bacterium
CAACTGCATATCGAATCGGGTTGGGTGCCCGCGCATACCCGGGTGGATGAGCTGGAGGCCGCCATCCGCACCGTGTGCGAGCCTTACTTTGATCGACCCCTGAAAGAAATTTCATTGGGTATGGTGTTGCTGCGCCTGTTTCAGACCTCACGCCGTTTTCAGGTAGAGATCCAACCTCAACTGGTGCTGCTGCAAACAACCCTGCTCACTATCGAAGGTCTGGGTCGTCAGCTCGACCCCGAGCTGGACCTGTGGAATACGGCCAAACCATTTCTTGAAAAATGGATGATGGACCAAATTGGCCCCCAAAAGTTGTGGGAACAACTCAAGGAGCAAGCCCCCCGCTATGCCAAAATGCTGCCCGAATTGCCACGGCTCCTGCACGACTACCTAGCCCACCGTCCGTCGGATCACCAGCGCGAATTGCGCGAGCTGCTGGCCGAGCAGAAAAAAACCAACAAGCTGCTGCAAGGTCTGGTGTACGGTGCTTTGGGCTTCGTGCTGGGCTTGATCGTGATGCAGGCCGTGGTGAGAGTTCATTTGTTTTGAAGAGCTGACGTCGTGCTGTTGACCCTTGTCATTGTTTATCTTCTGGTCACCATCGCCATTGGTCTGATCGCTGCCAAGCGGGTGAAGAGTTCGGCTGACTTTGCCATCGCCGGTCGGCGCTTGCCGCTCTTCATGATCGTCACCACCACCTTCGCCACCTGGTTCGGCTCAGAGACGGTGCTGGGCATTCCAGCCAAATTTGTTAATGGTGGTTTTCACGGCGTGATTGAAGACCCGTTTGGCGCAGGCACGTGTCTGATTTTGGTGGGTCTTTTTTTTGCCGGCAAGCTCTACCGAATGACGCTACTGACCATCAGCGACTACTACCGCGAGCGCTATGGCCGCACGGTGGAGGTGGTGTGTTCGCTCATCATCATGCTCAGCTACCTGGGGTGGGTATCAGCCCAGGTAACGGCCCTGGGATTGGTGTTCAACGTGCTGTCGGCGGGCAGCATCAGCATCCCCTGGGGCATGGTGATTGGTGTGGTGTCCATCTTGGCCTATACCCTGTTTGGCGGCATGTGGTCTGTGGCGGTGACGGACTTTATCCAGATGATTATTCTGGTCGTGGGCTTGAGCATCCTGGCGGTGTTTGCCGCTGACATGGCCGGTGGGGCCGACAAGGTGGTGAACCTGGCCCTGAGCCGTGACCTCTTCAAGTTCTGGCCCGAGCCTAGCTTCAAGGACATGGCGTTTTTCTTTGCCGCAGCCATCACCATGATGCTGGGCTCCATCCCCCAGCAGGATGTGTTCCAGCGCGTGATGTCGGCCAATAGCCCACAAGCGGCGACACGCGGCCCCGTGATCGGCGGCATTTGCTACATCCTGTTTGCTTTTGTGCCCATGTTTCTGGTGGCCAGCGCACTCGTCATCATGCCGGAGCAAACGGCCTTGTTGCTCAAAGACGATCCACAAAAAGTGTTGCCCACTCTGGTGCTGGAGAAGATGCCCTTTGTCATGCAGGTGCTGTTTTTTGGGGCCTTGTTGTCGGCCATCAAATCATCAGCATCCGCCACCCTGCTGGCCCCCAGCGTGACCTTTGTGGAGAACATCTGGCGTCAATTTAACCCGCGCATCAGTGACCAGAAAGAACTCAAAACCATGCGTATCACCGTGTTGGTTTTCAGCGCCCTGGTCTTGACGTATGCGATTGCGATGCAGGGCACCTCGATTTACGAAATGGTATCCGGGGCTTATCAGGTCACGCTGGTGGGGGCCTTTGTGCCGCTGGTGTTTGGGCTGTACTGGAAGCGGGCGTCCACCCAGGGGGCGATTTTTTCCATTCTTCTTGGGGTGCTGACCTGGGTCCTGTTTATGGTCACACCCGCAGGGGAGGAGTTCCCAGCGCAACTGGCGGGACTATTGGCTGCCTTGGTGGGTATGTTGGCGGGATCACTGGGCCCACAGGCCATTGCCAATCATCAGGCCTCGCATCACAAGCTGGTTGGGCTCAACTGACTGACTTGCGCCAGGTTTTTGGCGCTGGCTGCCTATAATCGAGGGTTTTGCACCCTATAAGACGTATCCAATCATGCCCATCTATGCCTACCGCTGTGAGTCCTGCGGTTTAGCCAAGGACGTTTTACAGAAAATGTCAGACGATGTGCTGACTGATTGCCCCGCTTGCGGGGCCGCCACATTTAAAAAACAGGTGACCGCTGCGGGTTTTCAACTCAAGGGCTCTGGCTGGTATGCCACTGATTTTCGCAATGGCTCCTCCAGCGGAGAGAAGCCTGCTGCATCGGTCACAGCACCGGCGGCCGATGCCAGCAAACCGGCTGAGCCCACACCGGCCAAGTCCGAGGCTGCGGCCGCGCCTGCCAGCACGGTCGCCCCCCCCGCTACGTCCACTCCTTCCAGCAACACGCCTACCTGATGAACCCTTCAACGCTGGCCAAGTTGCGCACCTGGCTCTTTTCGGGCCTGCTGGTGCTGGTTCCGCTCATCATTACCTTGTGGGTGCTGGAGTGGGTGGTGTCCACGCTGGACCAGACGTTGCGCATTCTGCCCAAGTCTTGGCAGCCTGATCAACTCTTGGGTCTGCACATCCCCGGCTTTGGCGTTATTTTTGCCTTGATGATGGTGTTGCTGATTGGTGCCATGGCGTCCAACTTTATCGGTAACAAGATGGTGACGTGGTGGCACAGCCTGCTCAACCGCATACCGGTAGTGCGCTCGATTTACTCCGGCGTCAAGCAGGTGTCTGACACCCTGTTTTCCGAAAAAGGCAATGCATTTCACCAGGCCTTGTTGGTCAAATGGCCGCATGAGGGCATGTGGACGATTGCTTTCCTCACAGGAACACCCAGTGGCGATTTGAAGAGCCACTTGGTGGGTGACTACCTGAGTGTGTACGTGCCCACCACGCCCAACCCCACGGGGGGCTACTTGATCATGGTCAAGAAGAACGATTGCATTGAACTTGACATGAGCGTGGACGAAGCGCTGGCCTATGTGATTTCCATGGGCGTGATCGTCCCCGGCGGGCCCAAAGCCCTCAACCTCCCAAAGCAAGCCGAGACTGGCTCGCACTCCAATTCTTGAAAGAAAAATTGTTATGGCCATGCGTTCCCACTATTGCGGTCTAGTTACCGAAACCCTGCTGGGCCAAGCCGTCACCTTGTGCGGTTGGGTCAATCGTCGCCGCGACCATGGCGGCGTGATTTTTGTTGACCTGCGCGACCGCGAAGGCTACGTGCAGGTGGTGTGCGATCCCGATCGCGCCGACATGTTCAAAGCCGCTGAAGGCCTGCGTAATGAGTTCTGCATCCAGGTCAAAGGCCTGGTGCGTGCTCGCCCTGAAGGTACAGTGAATGACGGACTCAAGAGCGGCAAGATCGAGCTGCTGTGCCATGAGCTGACGGTGCTTAACCCCTCGGTCACGCCCCCGTTCCAGTTGGATGACGACAACCTGTCGGAGACGACTAGGTTGACGCACCGGGTGCTGGACCTGCGCCGCCCTTACATGCAAAACAACCTCAAGCTGCGCTACAAAGTGACGATGGAGGTGCGCAAGTTCCTGGATGAAGAAGGCTTCATCGACATCGAAACTCCCATGCTCACCAAGAGCACGCCCGAGGGTGCGCGTGACTACCTGGTTCCCAGCCGTGTGCATGACGGCCACTTCTTCGCTTTGCCGCAGTCACCCCAGTTGTTCAAGCAGTTGCTGATGGTGGCCGGTTATGACCGTTACTACCAGATCACCAAGTGCTTCCGTGACGAAGACCTGCGCGCCGATCGCCAGCCCGAATTCACCCAGATTGATATTGAAACCTCGTTCCTGGGCGAGGAAGAAATTCGCGACATGTTCCAAGGCATGATCACCAGCGTTTTCAAGAAAACCATCAACGTTGATCTGGGTGATTTTCCTGTGATGACGTATGCCGACGCCATGCACCAGTACGGCTCTGACAAGCCCGATCTGCGAGTCAAACTGGCTTTCACCGAGCTGACCGATGTGATGACCGACGTGGACTTCAAAGTCTTCTCTGGTGCGGCCAACATGAAGGGTGGCCGCGTGGTGGCCTTGCGCGTGCCGGGGGGCTCTGTCGAGGGCGGCGGCATCAGCCGGGGCGAGATTGATGCCTACACCGAGTTTGTCAAGATTTACGGGGCTAAAGGGCTGGCCTACATTCGGGTTAATGACCTGAGCAAGGGCCGTGACGGTCTGCAATCCCCCATCGTCAAAAACATCCACGACAAAGCGCTGGCCGAAGTGCTCGCACGCAGCGGTGCGCAAAACGGTGATTTGATCTTCTTTGGCGCCGACAAAGCCAAAATCGTCAACGACGCCATTGGTGCATTGCGCTTGAAAATCGGCCTGAGCGAGTTCGGCAAAAAGAATGGCTTGTTTGAGGCCGGCTGGCGCCCGATGTGGGTGGTGGACTTCCCCATGTTTGAGTACGACGAAGAAGCCCAGCGCTACACCGCCACCCACCACCCCTTTACTGCGCCCAAAGACGGCCACGAAGACTGGATGGTCACCGCGCCCGAGAAGTGCATCTCCAAAGGCTACGACATGGTGCTCAACGGCTGGGAAATGGGTGGCGGCTCGGTTCGTATCCACCGCGCCGACGTGCAGCAAAAAGTGTTCGATGCGCTCAAGATCACGCCTGAAGAAGCACAACAGAAGTTCGGCTTCTTGCTTGACGCCCTGCAATACGGCGCGCCCCCGCATGGCGGCCTGGCCTTCGGTCTGGACCGCATCGTCACCCTGATGACGGGTGCCGAGTCGATCCGCGACGTGATCGCCTTCCCCAAGAC
>CANCAO010000177.1 GCA_947374105.1 Comamonadaceae bacterium
CGGCCAGATGCAGGGGCAGGTTGTGTGCGTTGCCCATGATTTCGCAAAAGCGGGGGCCTTCATACAAGGTGATGAAGTGGGCATAACGCAGTTCATCCCAACCCCAGCCGAGCCAAGGCTGTTGAGCGATCAACTGAAGCACGTTTGACCATAAAACTATGCGACTGGAACAGGCTGCTCCCCCGTCTTGCAGACGGGCAAAAATTCCGCCGCCCAAGGCCTGTCCCACCATCACGGGCAGTAGCAAAGCCGCCAGCAGGTAGCTGACTACAGCACTCAGTAAAAGACGGCGAACCAAGGGCGTGGCTAGGCGGGGTGATTGACGATGCCACCACCCCACCATCACGACGATCAAGCCCAGTTGCACCAAGCCCGTTCTCGATGACGAGGCGGCGTTACCCAGGGCCAGCAACACAGCGCTAAGCATCAACCCTGTGACCCAGCGTCTATTTGTTGTGAGTCCGTGCGCTTGTGCAGCCCACCCTAAGACGGCGAGTAACCCGATGTTGGTCAGCGATGCAAACTGGTTGCGTTGACGCAGGTTGGCGAAGGCTTCGCCCAAGGGTGTGATGTTGACCCAGGGTGACAGCCCTGCGCCAGCCCCGAAGTATTGCAACAGCCCCACGCCGCTGCTGAGCAAGGCCGCCACGGCCCAGGCCTGCCTGGCCGTGGGGATCAAGTCCATTGGCCTTTGAGACATCACCCACAACGCGAGCACCCCACACGACCACGACACCAGCCAAGGCATCACGCCCGGTGAAGGCCCACTGCCAAAAGGGTTGAGCCATGGCAAGCACAATGCTGCCAACAGTAAGCTGTTATTCAAGCTAGGTTTACCTGCCATCCCGCCCATCTTGATCATTGCGGCCAGGGTATGGCGGCCAGCAGGGGGGTGGCGCGAGCGTCCTGATCCCAAACGCGCCGGGCGTGATCACACTCCTCGGGGCTGGAAATCTTGCATAGCTTGGTTAACCAGTGCCCCGCCTCTTCGGGGTGCTTGTTCAAAGCCATGGCGGTTGCAACGGCATAGAGCAGGCTCATATCCGGGTACACAAGGGCCACTTGGCGCAAGTCATCAAGCTCTTGCGGGCTCATGTCGGGCTTGGCCTTAAAGCGCTTCCAGAGGATTCGCTCTCGCAGTTGAGTCAAGGCGACAATTTCTGGCGGTTTGTCAGGCGGCAAGTTGCCGATATGGGCCAGCTCGAAGCGCAAGGTCTGAAAGCTGGTCTCCACACGCAAATAGTCATGGACGACGACCGTTAGTAGCACCGTTGCGCCCAGCCACAAAACCACCATGGCCCAACGCGGCACAGCCCATACCGACGAGCCCCCTAAGCGGTGATTCAGCACACCCACGACCATGCCCGTCGGAAGGAGAAAATAGGCATAGTGCAGCGGCAGCTCCAACATGGCATGGATGCCAATGACCGCCAAAAACAGGATCAAAATGGCGTCTTGAGCGTTCTTCATGGTGCGCACAGCCGCAAGCAACCCCGCGAGCAAAGCCAGCGACACCAACCCTCCCAAGGGGATGCCCAACCATAAAATCAAATCTAAAAACAGATTGTGAGCGTGGCCAAAGATGCCTTGAAGGGCGGGGAATTCTGACGCCACGGCCATCTGAGCTGGTGCCACCTCCGTCCAGCCATAACCCCACCAAGGGTGCTGCCAAGCGGCCTCCAGAAACAAACGCCAGACCTGGATGCGCAATTCGCTTTGAAGCTGCCCGCTTCTGATGTAACTGCTGTCAATGCCCAGTAACAGCGCGTCATTCAACGCGCTTAACAAAAACGGACACACCCAGAAAAAGGCGAATAATGCCGTCGCGACCCACGGCAACCGTTTCGAAGGCCACCGCTGCCGCCACACCCAGGTGGCCAGTAACATGCAGGTCAAGCCGATCCATGCCGTGCGAGATTGGGTCAGCGCGACGCCCAACAACAACATGCTCACCATCAACACCGCCACCCAGGCACGCACCTGGCCCCGCACAAAACCCCAGGCGCACGCCAACACGCCCCACAGCAGCAGGGTTGCCAGCTGATTGGGTTGGCCCAGATTGGCATAGGGGCGCCCACCTGACAGGCCCATGGACCACAGGTCAAAAATGCCGGTGTCAATCACATCGAGCCAGGTTTGCAACTGCAAAAGAACCGACAGCAAGGCCGCCATGCCAATGGCCAGGAACAGGCCATCCATCAACTGCCCTGGCGCAAGCTTCTCCCAGCGTTGCCCCGTCAACAAAGCCAACAAAAGCCCCAGCACATAGAGAGATGTGATCCAGGCCTGACCTGCATACGCCAGCTGGCCAGCGCCGTATTGCAGCCAAGGCACACCGACCAAGGCCGCCACCAGCACAGCCGAGGCATGCCATGGCAAGGGGGTGTCAGATCGCCAGAGGGTGTAAGCAGAGGCAAAAACAAGCGCCAACGCGCTTAAGACATCGGAATGAAACCCTGACCAGGGCGGGTAATGGTTGGGAACCAACCAAGACAAGGCCATGGCACAGACCCACAAGCCCCACCATAAAGAAAAGCGCTGCAAGGCCAGGGGCAAATTCATTTGATTGCTAAAAATCCGGTTCCAGAAACACAAAAGACCCTCGGAAGGGCCTTTTGGTTTCAGCATAAAGCTGTTGAATGATTACTTGCAGCTAGAGGGCAAGTATTTGGCGCTAATCGGATTAGTCGTGCCGGCAGCGCAAACCCAGGTTACCTGGCCGTTCGTCGCCAGCGTACCGGTCATAGCCAGTGTTTTATTGCTGATATTTGAATCAGACGTGGTGGTCGTCACCGTAATTACACCAACCGAGGCACTGGTTTGCGAATAGGCAACACTAGACACAAACTTCGAGACTTGCGAGTCAATCGTCACGCTGTTGGCAGTAGGCATAGCTGCATTGATTTGAGCTGCCTCGGCCACATTGGTTTTAGCTGAAGAAGCCGCCAAAATTACCTCTGACACCTTGGCACGCACCGTGTAGTCCTGATAAGCAGGCAAAGCGACCGCCGCCAAAATACCGATGATCGCAACCACGATCATCAATTCGATCAGGGTAAAACCCTTTTGCAAAGAACGCTTCATAAATAGCTCCTAGTTAAAAATATAAATTTATCCAACACACGCAACTTCAGCAAACTTCATGCCAAGCCCAAACCAACCCCGACCTAACTGTTATCCGTTGACTTCATGTTGAAAAACCTCTGTTTAAACATCATTTCTGTCAAAGACAGCTCAATTTGGTGACATTTTTGTTAGTCCCACACCTTCATTTTTGTCACTTTTTGAGACTACTCACCATGAGAACGATTACTTGCAACTAGAGGGCAGGTATTTGGCAGTAATCGGGTTGGTCGCGCCGGCAGCGCAAACCCAAGTTACCTGGCCGTTCGTCGCTAGCGTACCGGTCATCTGGAGTGTCTTATTGCTGATATTTGAATCAGACGTGGTGGTGGTCACCGTAATTACACCAACGGAGGCACTGGTTTGCGAATAGGCAACACCTGACACAAACTTCGAGGCTTGGCTGACAACGGAGACGCTGTTGGCAGTAGGCATAGCTGCATTGATTTGTGCTGCTTCAGCGACTGCTGTTTTGGTCCCGGAGGCCGCCAAGATCACCTCTGACACCTTGGCGCGCACCGTGTAGTCCTGATAAGCAGGTAAAGCGACCGCCGCCAAAATACCGATGATCGCAACCACGATCATCAATTCGATCAGGGTAAAACCCCTTTGATTTGAAGGTCTCATTCAATTACACCTTTTTTCATTAAGTAACTGGATGTTACAGCAATATTTAGCGATGATTCTGGAAAGCTAATCAACTACTTCTGCAAACCGCGATGGGCTTTGAACCGGGTTTCTAGCCTTAACGGTTTGTTTTCCTCTAAAAACGTTCGGGTCATACTGATTGCACCTCATGAGCCAACGTTTGCTTGTATCCGGTCTTTTAATTCATGGCCGCTGCGAAAAATTGCCACGCAGATTTGCACGCACAGCGGAACCCGCTTGCCCTCGCACTCGCAATACGACATTCACTTAATGCAAACCGCCCGTACTTGCTTGAGGTCGGTCAGACCCATGAGGATTTTTTCCATGCCGTCCATCTTCAGGGTGCGCATGCCACTTTCTACTGCCGCGCCGAAGAGTTCGGCTACGCGTGCGCGTTCTTGAATCAGTCTCTTCGCGGTGTCGTCAGCGATCAGCAGCTCATGTAAACCAATGCGGCCTTTGTAGCCGGTTTGCTTACAGGCCTCGCAACCTCCAGCACGGTACATGGTGAGTTGGCCAGCCTGTCCGTAGCGTTCGACCCAGTCTTTGTAGAGTTTTTGGGTTTCACCACGGGCATCGGTTTTCCAAGCCGAGGTGTGGCGCAACTCGTCGGCATACTCGGCCATGAAAGTGTTGACTTCTGCGGGACTCGGCTGGAAGGCGGTCTTGCAATCGCACAACTTGCGGGCCAGGCGCTGGGCCAGGATACCCAGGAGCGCATCAGCAAAGTTAAAAGGGTCCATGCCCATATCGAGCAGGCGGGTGATGGACTCGGGCGCGGAGTTGGTGTGCAGGGTCGAGAACACCAAGTGCCCGGTGAGGGAAGCCTCCACGCCCATGGCCACGGTCTCTTTGTCGCGCGATTCGCCAACCATGATGATGTCGGGGTCGGCACGTAAAAAGGCGCGCATGACGAGGGCAAAGTCGATGCCTGCCTTGCGGTTGATCTGCACCTGGCGCAAGCCTTTTTGCGTGATTTCTACCGGATCTTCGGCGGTCCAGATTTTGGTATCAGGCGTATTTAAAAACTTGAG
>CANCAO010000178.1 GCA_947374105.1 Comamonadaceae bacterium
CACCACGTGCAGGCCGGGCAATGAGGCCGCGCGCTGGTAGGTAGCCAACGTGCGTTCATGCGCGATGCCGAACTTGTTGCCTTTCAGGCCGGTGGAAATGTAGGGGTGGGTTTTGGGATCGACATTGGGGTTGACGCGGATGCTCAGGCGCGCACGCTGGCCCAGAGACAAAGCGACTTCATTGAGCACTTCAAGCTCGGCTTCGCTCTCTACATTGAAGCAGTGAATGCCGACTTCAAGCGCGCGGCGCATTTCAGCGCGGGTTTTGCCCACGCCGGAGAAGATGATTTTTTTAGCGTCGCCACCAGCGGCCAGCACACGCTCTAGTTCTCCGCCTGAGACGATGTCAAAGCCGCAACCCGCTTGGGCAAACACCTGCAACACGGCCAGCGATGAGTTGGCTTTCATGGCATAGCAAATCTGTGCCTTGCGTCCAGAAAAGCCGCGCTGGTAGGCGGCGAGTGCTGAGAGCATGGTGGCTTTGGAGTAGACGAACAGAGGTGTGCCATGCTGGCGCGCCAGATCGCTCAGTCGCACGTCCTCAATAAAAAGCTCGTCATTCCGATAGGCGATGTGGGTTTGGGCGGGCAGGGTTGGCTTGATCATTGGACTGTTGACGTTGAAGCGGGGCGGGGCGCTGAAGGGCTAACGGGTTTAGGACCGGTGGACGTAGTGGGTGTCGTAGCTGTAGTCTCAAAGGGATTGGCGGGCACCAGCGTTTGTGGCAGCGTGGCGCGCTGAGCTGATGCGGGCTCAGTAGGTAGGTAAAGGGCTCCCGGTTGGCCGCAGGCGCTCAGACCCGCGACACCCGTGGCAAGTAATAGGGCACGGACTAAAATTTGCTTTGTTTTCAACATCACGGAATTGTAATGACCGACATCGAATACCTGGATTGCGCTGAGCATGTGCTGCGTGCCGTTGAGGCCAGCTGCGACCGTATTAACGACCAGAGCGATGCCGACATCGACAACCAGCGGGTTGGAGGCATGATCACTTTAGTGTTTCAAAATCAAAGCCAGATCATCATTAATTTGCAAAAACCCTTGCATGAGATCTGGCTTGCAGCGCGTTCAGGCGGCTATCACTACAAGTTCAATGGGCAGCACTGGATGGACACGAAAGGGCAAGGAGAGTTCTTTACGAGCCTCTCCCAATACGCCAGCGCACAGTCAGGCCGTGCATTGATTTTTAATTCTTAAATAAATCCAGAATCCGTTTCTTCTCATCCGCAGCGGGCAATGCCTGAGTCGTTTGAGATGCATGAGCTGTTGCTTTGTCTTCATTGCCTAAGCTGCTGACACCGCCACCTTTGGCGTATTCGTCGTAAAACCACTCACCCCCAACATGAACCACTCCTTCAGGTGCTGACGGTTCGGTGATTGGCACGTCCTTGAGGGCTTGTTCCATGAAGCTGATCCAAACGGGCAGACTCAAACCCCCACCCGTTTCCCGATCACCCAGTTTCCGTGGGGTGTCGTAGCCAATCCAGGTCACCGCCATCAGGGTGGGTTGGTAGCCGGCGAACCAGGCATCCATAGAATCATTGGTCGTACCGGTTTTCCCATACACATCGGGCCGTTTGAGCGTGGCCTGAGCGCGCGCCGCAGTTCCTGAGCGCGTAACCTCTTGCAACAGACTTGTCATGAGGAAGGCATTGCGCGCATCTATGGCTCGCATCGATTCGTCCAGAACCGGGGTCTGGGTCTGTACCAGTAGTTTGCCTTTTTGCTCTGTAACTTTGGTGATGAGCCAGGGGTTGACGCGGTAGCCCCCGTTAGCAAATACAGAATAGGCAGTCGCCATTTGCATCGGTGTCACAGACCCCGCTCCAAGCGCCATGGTCAGGTAGGGCGGGTGTTTGTCGGCCTCAAAGCCGAAACGCGTGATCCAGTCTTGTGCATTTTGCGCTCCTACGGCTTGCAGCACGCGGATGGAAATCATGTTTTTAGATTTGGCCAGACCGCGTCGCAGTGACATGGGGCCTTCAAATGTGCCGTCGTAGTTTTTGGGCTCCCAGGGTTGTCCACCGGTGACACCAGCCCCAAAAAACAAAGGTGCATCGTTAACGATTGTGGCGGGAGTGAAGCCCTTTTCAAGGGCCGCAGAATAGATGAACGGCTTGAAGCTGGAGCCGGGCTGTCGCCAAGCCTGTGTGACGTGATTGAATTTGTTTTTGACAAAATCAAAACCACCCACCAAGGCCTTGAGTGAGCCATCACGCGGGTCAAGTGCTACAAAGGCACCCTCTACCTCAGGGAGTTGGGTGATTTCCCAGCTGTTCTTCGGCGTTTTAGAGATTCGGATGACGGCACCACGGCGGAGCTTGATGTTGGGCGGGGCCTTGGGCGATAGCGCAGATTGGGCCGGGCGTAAGCCTTCGCCTGTGATTTCAATGGATTCACCGTTTTGTCGCAGGGCGACAATTTTCTTGGGATCAGCATCCAGGACAACAGCGGACATCAGGTCGCCGTTATCAGGGTAATCGTCGAGTGCATCGTCAATCGCATCTTCAAGTTCTCCCGCTTGCGTGGGGAGGTCTACAAATTTCTCAGGACCCCGATAAACCTGTCGACGTTCGAAGTCCATGATGCCCCGGCGCAAGGCCTTGTAGGCCGCGGTTTGGTCGGCGGCACGGATCGTTGTGGTGACGTTGAGGCCACGCGTGTAGGTTTCATCGCCATATTGCGCATACATGAGCTGACGCACGGTTTCGGCCACATATTCGGCGTGTATCCGGTGGGGGTTGCTGCCAGATTTCACGTCGAGATCTTGTTTTTTCGCACTCGCCGCCTCGGCGGCTGTGATGAATCCATTTTCTTGCATGCGCTCAATGATGTGTAACTGGCGGCTACGGGCCCTTTTGGGGTTACTGATCGGGTTGTAGGCCGAAGGGGCTTTGGGCAGACCCGCCAACATGGCGGCTTCGGCAATGGTGATGTCTTTGAGTGGCTTGCCGAAATAAGTCTCGCATGCGGCTGCAAAACCGTAGGCACGATTGCCCAGAAAAATCTGGTTCATGTAGATTTCAAGAATCTGGTCTTTGCTCAGCAGGTGTTCCAGCTTGAAAGTTAGCAAGATTTCGTAAATTTTGCGGGTAAAGGTTTTTTCCGAAGTTAGATATACATTGCGCGCGACCTGCATGGTGATGGTAGACGCGCCCTGACTCTTAGCACGCCCCACATTGGCCAGCCCCGCCCTAATCACCCCCATATAGTCCACACCGCCGTGTTGGAAAAAACGGGCATCCTCAATCGCCAGTACCGCGTTGATCATGACTTTGGGGATGTCTTTTATGGGCGTCAAGTTGCGGTGTTCCTCTCCGAACTCACCCAGTAAGTCGCCCTCAGCCGAAAATACGCGCAGAGGCAGTTTGGGTCGGTAGTCTGACAAGGCCGAAATGTCGGGCAAATTAGGAAATGCCATGGCTAAGGCAATGGCGATCACCAGTAAAAGTGACGCAAAACCGGCCAGTGCCAGCCCGATCAGCCAAACGCCGATACGGAACAGCCACGACCAGACGGTTTTTTTTGAGGACAGACTCGAGCTCGCAGGAGTTGGCGTATCGAATTTAGAGTGTTCGGACATAAAAATGATTACCTTGGGTTGCTCCAGCATTATAAAAATGGGATCACAAGCCGACCGGATGGGTGGCCCAGACATTTTGACAACTTAATGAATCGAATGACTTTGAACTTGCAGACTTGTTTCAGTTGCATACAAAACGTCTGCTTTTGGCAACGTTAAGAATTCATCAAAATGGCAAATACCTTTGCAGAACAATGATCTTGCTGATAGCATTGAAGTGAATTCTTAAGTTTTACCGACCCTTTTTTGGTCGCTTTCAGGGGGTGCTCTTGATCTCTTTGGGATCGTTATTTAAAAGTCAACCAGACCCCATGTTGGGTTTGGATATCAGTTCTTCCAGTGTGAAGCTGGTGGAATTGGGGCGAAATGCGGATGGCCAATATGTGCTTGAGCGTTGCGCCATCGAGCAGCTTGAGAGCGGCTGGATCACGGATGGAACGATTGCGAACTTCGACGAAGTTGCGCAAGCCGTACGCCGATTGATCAAAAAAAGCGGGACTAAAACCAAAAATGTAGCGATGGCACTGCCGCCTTCAGCAGTCATCACGAAAAAAATATTGCTCCCTGGCGGGTTATCTGATGCTGAACTTGAGCTTCAAGTCGAGGCTGAGGCCAATCAGTACATTCCTTTTCCTCTGGATGAGGTGAGTCTTGATTTTTGTGTCATTGGCCCTAGCGCCAACTCTAGTGGAGACATCGAAGTGTTGATTGCGGCGTCTCGCCGGGAGAAGGTTCAAGATATACAAGGACTTGCAGAGGCGGTGGGCCTCAAGCCTGTTGTAGTAGATATTGAGTCTTATGCCTCCCGAACAGCTGCAGCACGTTTGTTTGAGAATCTGCCGGAAGCTGGAGCGGGTGCTATTGTCGCTTTGTTTGAGGTGGGTGCTTTAACGACGAGTCTGCAAGTTATTCGCGATGAAGAAGTGCTGTATGAGCGTGATCAGGCATTTGGTGGTGCACAGTTGACCCAGTTGATCGTCAGTCAGTATGGTTTTTCGTTGGAAGAGGCCGAGAGTAAAAAAAGAAGCGGTGATCTCCCGGATGACTATGAGAGCAGCGTGTTACAGCCATTTTTAGAGGTCATGGTGCAGGAAATTAGTCGTGCATTGCAGTTTTTCTTTACTAGCACGCCTCACAACAAGGTCGACTATGTGATGTTGGCTGGCGGTGCCGCTGCTTTAGCCGG
>CANCAO010000179.1 GCA_947374105.1 Comamonadaceae bacterium
TGCCCTGCTTTACGTGGTGTGCGACATGGCCAAACTGCCGATGTTCACCTATCACCCCGGCACCGACCGCATTGATTGGGGTTACGCAGCGGCGCGGCGTGATGAAGGCCCGGCCATGTATTGGTACGGCTGGCTCGCCACCTCGGCGTTGGGTGCGTCCATCCTCGGCGTGCTGGCCGCAGGGCTGTCAGAAAATATCCGCAGCAAAATTCCACTGGCGCTGGCGTGGGTCGTGCCCCTTTTTCTGTTGCCCATACTGCTCTATTCATTGAAGTTTTATTGGCGCTGGGAATAGCAAAACGACATGAAGACAGCGTCCGTTTTTAATCCCCCTTCAAGTGCTCAGAGGTCAATATGTTGATTCGTTTTATGACGCTCTTGTTCACCCTGGTTGTGATGACACAGGCCTTCGCTGGCGGAGACGATTACGACGCAGCGAACGACGTCAAAGGTGATGGGCCTGCTTACTTCGGTTTCGTGCGCGATACCCGGGGTTCGCTGGTGGCGGATGCGCAAGTGCTGCTACAGCCAAAGAATGGCAAGCCAGTGACCTTGAAATCCAATGTGACTGGCCTGTACCGCGGCCATATCAACAAGTCGGTTCTGCCCGATGACGTGCAAATTTCCTGTGTCAAGGTGGGCTACAAGCAGACGAAAATCAATCGCCGCACGCCGCCCGGTAACAACGCCATGTTCATTGAAACCGAATGCACGATGCAGCGCCAATAGGGTGTAGGTTCGGCGGTGGTTTCCGGTGGGGTTTAACACCATGCTCCTGCTTCGCAGCATGTCTGTCTCTTGCACTTCTCGGATTTCTAGCGCTGATTGGCATCAACCCGGTGCATGCTCAAACACCAGCGCCTGACACCCTGCTCATCAACGGTAAGTTCGTCGTTCATGACGCTGAGCCAACGCAGGCATTGGCGGTGCGTGAGGGCCAGATTGTGGCGATGGGTGACACGGCTTCAATCACGGCATTGGCTCGATCAGCCACGCGCGTCATCGATGTGGGGGGCCGCACGGTCATTCCTGGCCTGATCGATTCACACATTCACGCGATCCGCGCAGGCTTGACTTACACCACCGAGGTGCAGTGGTTTGGCGTGCGCACGCTTAAAGACGCGCTTGAGCGACTGCGTGCTGCAGCCCAAACGACACCCAAGGGCTCGTGGCTGATCGTGGCAGGCGGCTGGACTGAGCGGCAGTTTCAAGAAGACCGCCGACCGACACTGGCTGAAATCACCGCCGCTGCGCCCCATCACCACGTCTACATTCAGTGGTTCTATAGCAGCGTACTCCTCAGTCCCGGGGGTGCAGCGGCGCTCAATCTTGCCGCAACGCCCGCCTTGGCAGGCCGCCTCACTGTGGAGCGCAGCACC
Source organism: Comamonadaceae bacterium (assembly GCA_947374105.1). Taxonomy (GTDB): domain Bacteria; phylum Pseudomonadota; class Gammaproteobacteria; order Burkholderiales; family Burkholderiaceae_C; genus CANCDA01. Next base: position 1,380 of record CANCAO010000179.1, read on the forward strand.
GATGGCACACCCACCGGCTGGCTCAGCGGTGACAACCGCGCCATCAGCGACCTGTTCAATCTTTTGCCTCGCCCTAGCGACGAACAAAGACTCATCAGCACACGCAGCTTCTTTCGTGCCCTTAACGCGGTGGGCGTGACAGGCATTAACGACCCCGGTGGCTACAACCTTGAGATCGAAGACTATCAGCCGGTGATGCAACTCTGGCGTGAACAAGGGTTGACGCTGCGTGTGCGCTACAGCCTGAGCGCACCACAACGTGACCATGAACTGGAAGATTTCAAATTGCTAACGCAGGCCCTGCCCATGGGCAGCGGTGACGATTGGCTACGCTTTAACGGCATTGGCGAAAACGTCACCTGGGGCTTCTACAACAACGAGAATCCCAGCGAGGCACACAAAGCGCAGCTCGCCGATGTGCTGCGTTGGGCCGTTTCACGCGGCATGACCGCGACCTTCCACTGGCACAACGACCGTTTTGTGCACCACCTGCTTGAGGTGCTGGAGCGCGTCAATGCTGAAACGCCGGTGGCTCAGCTCCGCTGGTCAATTGCGCACCTCAATGACGCGTCTGCGCAAACTCTCCAACGCATGCAAGCTCTAGGCATGGGCTGGCTGGTGCAGAACGCGTTTTATTACCGTGGCGAGGCTTTTCTAGGCCAGCGCGGGGCCGAGGCTGCACGCACGGTGCCGCCGTTGGTCAGCGCCTCACGCATGGCTTTGCCGATAGGTGCGGGCACTGATGCGCACCGCGTCATGTCACCGAACCCATTCATTGCCCTGCAATGGATGCTCGACGGCAAAACCGTCTCCGGCTTCCCCATGCGCGCGCCTCAAGAGCTGCCGACGCGGATCGAGGCCTTGCGCCTCTACACGCAAGGCAGCGCCTGGTTCAGCTTTGAAGACAAAATGCGTGGCGAGCTCGCGGTAGGCCAACTTGCTGATCTTGCAGTGCTTGACCGCGACTACCTCAGCATCCCCATCGCTGAAATCGGCAACACCGCTTCGCTCCTAACGATGGTGGGTGGACGCATCGTCTACGCTGCTGGCCCCTTCGCTGCGCTGGAAGAAAAATCACGGTGAGCATCGACAGAGTTGCGCTACACGGGCCATGTCTGCATGGGGAAAACGCGGTGATTTTTGACCTGCTCGATATAATCTTGCGCACTCTCTAACAACCGGTAACTGCTGTGTCTGAACGTCTTGCTATCCTCGCGCAGTACCTTGCCCCCAAGCGTGCCCTCACTGTCTATGCCGGTTTTTGGGCCTGCCACCGCTGGGGTTGGCTCACCACCCGCTTGATCCGCCGCTTCATCCGGCGCTTCAACGTCAACATGGCCGAGGCGCTGAACCCAGACCCGACCAGCTACGCCACCTTCAACGACTTCTTCACGCGGGCTTTGAAGCCCGGTGCGCGTCCCATCGCCGCTGCGCCCTACATCTGCCCGGTGGACGGTGCGATCAGCCAGTTTGGTGCAATTGAGCGTGACCAAATTTTCCAGGCCAAAGGCCACCACTACACCACCACCACCTTGGTGGGCGGCGATGCGGCGCTGGCGGCGCAGTTTCAAGACGGCAGCTTTGCCACGTTGTACCTGAGCCCACGCGACTACCACCGCATTCATATGCCGTGTGACGGTGTGCTCAAGCGCATGATTTATGTGCCGGGTGATTTGTTCTCAGTCAACCCCACCACAGCGCGCGGCGTCCCGGGGCTGTTTGCGCGCAATGAGCGCGTGGTGTGCGTGTTTGACTCAGTCAACGGTCCTTGGGTGATGACGCTGGTGGGTGCCACCATTGTGGGCAGCATGGCGACGCCTTGGCATGGCGTGGTGAACCCGCCGCGCACAGGCCGTGTGAGGGAATGGCACTATGACGACAAGCCCGTTGCACTCAAACAAGGCGAAGAGATGGGCCGTTTTTTGCTAGGCTCCACCGTGGTCGTGCTGTTCCCCAAGGGCAAACTCGCCTTCAACCCCGACTGGGCACCGGCGCGTGCGATCCAACTGGGTGAGCTTATGGGCGCGTAGCCCATGCTAAGCTAGTCCTCTAAGCGTCATTGCGGTCGGTGCCGCAGTGCTTCAAGCGATTTTTTACCGGAGTTATTTATGCCAGGCTTGTTGAACAACGTGGACCCGGACGGTCTGCTCGAATTCTCAGTGGTCTTTACCGACCGTTCGCTCAACCACATGTCCCAGCAGTTCCAGGGCGTGATGCGCGATATCTCCAGCATGTTGAAAGAGGTGTACCACGCCAAATCCGCTGTGCTCGTGCCCGGTGGCGGCACCTTTGGCATGGAGGCCGTGGCGCGCCAGTTTGCCACCGGCAAAAAGGTATTGGTGATTCGCAACGGCTGGTTCAGCTTCCGCTGGACACAGATTTTCGACATGGGCAGCATCCCATCAGAAGCCACCGTGCTCAAGGCCCGCCGCCTAGGTGCGGACAAGCAGGCTCCGTTCGTTCCCGCCCCAATTGAAGAAGTGATCGCTACCATCAAGTCGCAAAAACCCGACGTCGTGTTTGCGCCTCATGTGGAGACTTCTGCGGGCATGATCTTGCCCGATGGCTACATGAAGGCAGTGGCCGATGCCGTGCACGCGGTGGGTGGCCTGTTTGTGCTGGACTGCGTCGCTTCGGGCACGATCTGGGTTGATATGGTCGACATCGGCGTGGACGTGCTCATCACCGCGCCACAAAAAGGCTGGAGCGGTTCGCCTAGTTGCGCCCTGGTGATGCTGAGCGAGTTGGCTCGCCAGCGCATTGACGCCACCACCAGCACCAGCTACGCCGCCGACGTGAAAAAGTGGCTGCAAATCATGGAAGCCTATGAAGGCGGCGGTCACGCCTATCACGCTACTTTGCCAACCGACGCCTTGGTGCGCCTGCGCGATGTCATGCAAGAGGCAAAGGCCTACGGCTTTGCCAAACTCAAGGCCGAGCAGCAAGAGCTGGGCGACAAAGTACGTGCACTGTTCGTGCGCAAAGGCATTAAGAGCGTGGCAGCCGAGGGTTTCCAAGCCCCTGGCGTGGTGGTGAGCTACACCGAAGATGCCGGCATCCAGTCCAGCAAAAAGTTCGCCGCTGCAGGCCTGCAAACTGCGGCTGGTGTGCCATTGCAATGCGACGAGGGCGCTGACTTCCAGAGCTTTCGCGTGGGCCTGTTCGGCTTGGACAAGCTGCACCACATTGAACGCACGGTTCAAACCTTGGAGCATGCACTGGGCCAAGTGCTTTAACAACCCAAGGGGTAGCTATGCGCGTAGGACTGGCAGGTACCGGAAAAATGGGTAGTGTGATCGCCCTGCGGTTGCACTCCCTAGGTCATCAAGTCACAGTCTGGAACCGCTCGCCTGAGCGGGCTCAGGCCCTGTTGGATGCGGGCCTGCA
>CANCAO010000180.1 GCA_947374105.1 Comamonadaceae bacterium
TGTGCGGCCAGGGCCTCACCGCCGAGCTGCTGCGCAATCGCCCTTGCAATGGCACGCACACGCTCCACGCGCTCACCCTGCGTGCCGAGTGTGTTGTGATAAACCACTTTGCCCAGGCTCTCAACGCGAGAGGCCAGCGTCTTCTTACGGTCTTGGTCGAAGAAGAATTTGGCATCGGCCAAGCGCGGGCGCACCACGCGTTCGTTGCCTTGGATCACGGCGCTGGCGTCTGCGGGGCTGATGTTGCTGACCACCAAAAACTTGTTGGTCAACTTGCCCACCGCGTCCAGCAAGGGGAAGTACTTTTGGTTGGCCTTCATGGTGAGGATGAGGCACTCTTGCGGCACGTCGAGGAATTGTTTCTCGAACTCGCAGACCAGCACGTTGGGGCGCTCGACCAGGGCGGTGACTTCGTCGAGCAGGGCGTCGTCGTCGATAGCAGTTACCCCACCACCAACGCGGGTCGCTGCCGCAGCGAGTTGACGCACGATCTCGGCGCGGCGTTCCTCGAAAGATGCAATCACCGCGCCGTCAGTGCGCAGCGTGGCGGCATAGCGGTCTGCGTCTTTGAACACCACCGGGCTAAGCGCCGCTTCAAAACGATGGCCCCGGGTGCTGTTGCCCGCTTTCAAGCCCAGTACAGCCACCGGCACTACGTCGCTGCCATGCAAAGCCACCAGGCCGTGCGCGGGGCGCACAAAGCTCACACTGCTCCAGCCGGGCAGTTCGCAATCAGCCTCCAACTGGTAGGTCATGACCTTGGGGATGGGCAGTTTGGCCAGGGCATCTTCAATCGCTTTTTGCAGTCCCACGGCCAGCGTCGCGCCCTGTAAGGTGCTTTCATAAAACAGCGCATCGGCCTTGCCGTCCATCGCGCGCTTGAGTTGGGTTACCGCCGATGCGTCTGCCCCCAAGCCTTGCAGGCGCTTGAGCAGAGCGGGTGTGGCGTTGCCCGCCGCATCCAAGCCGACGCTCACAGGCATGAGTTTTTGCGACACGGCCTTATCAGCGGCTCGATCAGCCACGGTGGTGAGGTGAACGGCCAGACGGCGCGGCGAAGCGTATGACGTCAGCACTGCATCGCCATTAATCAAGCCTTGCGTGAGGAGTTGGTCGCGCAGCTGCTGCGCAAACGCTGCACCTAATTTCTTGAGCGCCTTGGGCGGCAGCTCTTCAACAAATAATTCAACAAGTAGGTTTTGGGTCGTCATGCTCATGTCTCTCACGCGGCCTTCTTCGTCATCTGGGCCACCCACTCACGCGGGGCCATGGGGAAGCCCAGGCGCTCGCGGCTTTCAAAATAGCTTTGCGCCACGGCGCGTGCCAGGTTGCGAATGCGGCCAATGTAGGCGGCACGCTCGGTCACGCTGATGGCGCCACGTGCGTCCAGCAGGTTGAAGCTGTGTGCGCATTTCAAGACCTGCTCGTAGGCGGGCAAGGCGAGTTGCTGTTCAATCAAATGCTTGGCCTGCTTTTCATGTGCGGTGAAGGCGGTGAATAAGAAGTCAGCATCAGAGTGTTCAAAGTTGTAGGCGCTTTGCTCTTTTTCGTTTTGCAGATAGACGTCACCGTAGCTGAGGGTGTCCGTCCACTTCAGGTCATAGACGTTGTCCACGCCTTGCAAGTACATGGCCAAGCGCTCCAGACCGTAGGTGATCTCACCGGTGATGGGGCGGCAGTCAATGCCACCGACTTGCTGGAAGTAGGTGAACTGCGTGACCTCCATGCCGTTGAGCCAGACCTCCCAGCCCAGGCCCCAGGCGCCAAGTGTGGGGTTTTCCCAGTCGTCTTCCACAAAGCGGATGTCGTTTTTCTTGAGGTCAAAGCCGAGCGCCTCCAAGCTGCCCAAGTAGAGTTCCAAGATGTTGCTGGGCGCGGGCTTCAAAACCACTTGGTACTGGTAGTAGTGCTGCAAGCGGTTGGGGTTTTCGCCATAGCGACCGTCTTTGGGGCGGCGGCTGGGTTGCACATAGGCAGCTTTCCAGGGCTCGGGGCCGAGTGCTCTTAAAAATGTAGCGGTGTGCGATGTGCCTGCACCCACTTCCATGTCATAGGGTTGCAAGAGCGCGCAACCTTGACCGTCCCAGTAGGACTGTAATTTCAGAATGATTTGTTGAAAGGTCAGCATGCATTGATTTTACGGTGCGCACGCCAGGCCCCAGCCAGCACGAGCAGACCGACCAACCAAAGCGGCCAAAGACCGAAGCGCGAGACCCACCAAGCATAGGGGGTGATGCCGGTACGCCCCTCGACCTCACCCGTGAGAACGCCTCGTGTGTAACGCGGCAACTCGGCGGTGATTCGCCCGGTGTGGTCAATGATGACAGTGGCCCCGGTGTTGGTGGCCCGCACGAAAGGTCGCGAGAATTCTAGCGCCCGCATGCGCGAGATTTGCAGATGTTGGTCTATCGCTACGGTATTGCCGAACCAACCAATGTTGCTGGTATTCACAAAAATAGTCGGACTGGCGTCTGGCTTGAGAAAACGCACGCCCAACTCTTCACCAAACAAATCCTCATAGCAAATATTGACAGCCAAACGCTGGCCTTGCCATTCGAAGGGTGCTTGCGCCAGATCACCGCGATTAAAGTCCCCAAGGGGGATATTCATCATGGCGGTGAACCATTTGAACAAGGGTGGAATGAACTCCCCAAAGGGCACCAGATGGTGTTTGTCGTACTGCCAAGGCGTCAATTGTCCCGGCTTAAAACCCATCACGGAGTTGGTGTACCCAGCTGCGTAACTGCCCATGGGCATGCCGATGAGAGCGGCCTGTTCGCCGCTGGTGAAGCGCTGGCGTAACGCCGCCCAGTAGCCCTCTGGCAATTGTTGGGGCAACAAAGGCAATGCGGTTTCAGGTGCAACGATCAGTGATGCTTGGTTGCGGCCCAATTGATAGGCATACCAGTTCAAAGCTTGCGGGACACCTGTTCCAACCTCAAATTTCTCATTTTGCGGAATGTTACCCTGAAGCAGCGCCACAGGTAGTTTCCCGGCTGGGACTGACCAATCGAACGCAAGCCAAGGCACAAACAAAAGTAGACATGCGACCGGCAAGATGCCTACCCTTTTAGAAAAACAACTATTCCACATCTGTGCCAACGTCATGGCTACCCCAGCGGCAATTGCACCGATGCCATACACACCCAGCCACGGCGCGTAAGCGGACAGGGGCCCATCCGCATGAGCATAGCCAATACCAGCCCAACCGAAGCCGCTCAGCCACTGCCCGCGAACCAGTTCAGCCAAAAGCCAAAGAGCGGCAAATAATGCGGCTCGCAGCGCTAGGCTGCGAATGTCAAGCGTGACATACAGGTAACACGCCAAGGCGTAATACAAGGCCAGCAGACCTGCTAACCCCAACACAGCCAAGGCTGCAAGCCATGCGGATAAACCGCCAAAGGTGTGCATTGAAATAAATAGCCACCAAAAACTCCCCCCGAGCCAAGACATCACAAACAAGAAGCCGTGAATTGCAGCCGTTTTACAACTAGCCCTTTGTTCTAGTTGCGACGCCAAAACAGCAAGGGACAGTATTTGCAACCACCAGTTCGGTTGCCCATCATGCAGTGACCCCATGGACCAAGCTTGTATCAAGCCTGCGAAAAGCGACAAGCTCAGCATCAAGCGCTGGTTTCTGATGACTGATTGGGTGAAACCTTGAACCACTTCACCACTCCGCCCTTGGTATGAAGTACGAGAAAGTTCAAGCCAGCTAACACGTGATGTTCGCCCCTTTTGGGCACATGCCCCATTTCGTGGGCAATCAAACCACCAATGGTATCGAAAGTTTTGTCCAATCCAGCATCTTCAAATCGAACATCAAAAGCGGATTCAATCCGTTCAAGCGCGGTGTCACCACTGACTCGATACGTGCGATCAGCCAAGCCGAAAATGTCACCCTCATCCTTGGCCTCGTCGAATTCATCTTCTATGTCCCCGACTATTTGTTCAAGCACATCTTCAATGGTGATGAGACCCGCAACGCGACCGAACTCATCGATAACAATAGCTTGATGATTCCGGTTTTCTCTGAAATTTCGAAGCAAATCGTTGAGCCGTTTACTTTCAGGAATAAAAACGACCGGTCGCAGCAAAGCGCGAATATTCAGGTCAGGTGCGCGTTGAAGCTTTAGCAAATCTTTGGCAAGGAGGATTCCTATGATGTTTTCGCACTGGGTCTCGTACACCGGGAATCTGGAATGTGCTGTATCGATGACTAAATGCAGTATCTCGTCGTATGGCGCATTGATGTTCACCAAATCCATCCGCGTGGCTGGAACCAGAACATCGCCAGCAGTCATTTGAGCCATACGAATCACACCCTCAAGCATCACACGAGACTCAACCCCGATCACATTATTGTCTTCTGCCTCTGCCAAGGTTTTAATCAACTCTGCGGTTGAATCCGGGCCAGGATGTATCAGTTCTACTAGTTTTTGAAAAAAACTGCGTTTATCTTCCTTTACAGGAAATCGGGAAGGCGACGATTCAGACACAAAGGGAATGCGATAAGCACGGGGGTTGCAATGAGGCAAGGATAGCGCATTGCAAGGATGGACTTGTGATTTGTAAAAATCAAAGGACAAATAAAAACGCCCACCTCATCAGAGGTGGGCGTTTGCTGTAATAGCCTGACGATGTCCTACTTTCACACGGGAATCCGCACTATCATCGGCGCAGAGGCGTTTCACTGTCCTGTTCGGGATGGGAAGGAGTGGTACCACCTCGCTATGGT
>CANCAO010000181.1 GCA_947374105.1 Comamonadaceae bacterium
GAACAACCTCAAAAACCAACATGCGCAAGTATCTAATGACATTCGTGAGATCAACAAGCATGCAGACTTTGTGCGCGGCTGGGTGGACTGGCTCAATAGTCAGGGGCCAGCAAAGTTTGTAGATGCCCAAGCTGTACTTGACCGAGCCAAGACCGCAGTAGAGACCGCAAGGGACAACCATGACAAGCTGAAAAATAGTCACAAGAAAACCATCGCCCATATTGGAGGTCAGGAAACCGAGCGCAACAAGTCATTGACCAATGCAAACCGCGAAATCGACACTTTGATGGATGCCGACCGCTTGCTTGCTGATTTTTCCGCATCAGGGCGCTCCACTCTGACATCGGACAGCTTTGCAGCCGAACTCAAGGGCAGTTGCAGGACTGCGTTGGATGTTTACGCGGAAGTTCAACGCGACATCCGAATCAAATTCCAGCGTGCCGAGCGCGAATTATGCGAAGTTGAGTGTTCAACCAAGGAGTTTGCCATTGGTGTTCTCAACGAAGCCGATCAGGACAATTCAGGTGTTGGCCGGGCTGCGCGAATGGTGCGCCTCTACGATCGCATCCCGAGAGAGGTGGTCGTCAACGTCAACACCTCATTGAGCACCATTTTGGAAAACATTAGCGAGTACCGCAAGACCATCCAGACCTTTGAATCTGAGGTCAAGCGCTTTAACAATGAGCTTCAAACTGGTCTCAAGCGCGTTAGCCGCAGTTTTGAGCGGTTCGCCGACTTCACCGCCAGTGTTGTGACCGACTTTGACAAAATCGACTTCATTGGCAAGCTCAAACTCTTGGACGATGTGGTGCTTGATCACCGTGCTCAGCACCATGCGTCCTACAGCATCCATGTGCCATCGGCCCACACTGCCGAGGCATTGCGCACATTTATGACGGCGCTGGCATCTGGGACGATGGAAATTAACCTTGGGCAACACATTACCCTGTCGGGCAGCGTCACCGACGACGGCAATTTCAAGACATTCCACAGTGAGACTCAACTCGAACAAATCAGCTCCAACGGCTTGACCGCCATTGCCTTGATCATCTTGTTGTCGGGCTTGCTCAATGTCATTCGTGGGAGTGAGTCAATTTACATTCCGTGGGGCACGGATGAGGTCGATCGGTTTGACCCGGGCAACTTCCAGCGTTTGATGCAAATGCTGCAAAACAACCTGATCGATGTTGTGACAGCCTCACCGTCACTCACGCCTGCAGCGTATGAACATTTCGCAAAGCGCTATGTGTTTCAGGCGCATGGTGTCATAGCGGAATACCGGGCGCGAGCGCGGACCCAAGCACTGCCGCCAATCACAGGAGCTGCACAATGAAATCAAAGACCTTGCGAAGCCTTCTGGATGGTGAATACATTTGCGAATTTTCGTTCCCACAGGAATACGCTTTTTTAACCCGTGAAGATCAAGCGACCTGGGTCAATGAATGGCTGTCAGCACTTGATATGCGATTGACCCGTGTCTCCGACGATGGGGCGTTCTTTATGACCCCCATCGAGATGGAGCCTTCTGATATGGCCAGAATTCGTGACGAATTTCTGCGCTTTCGAAATGTCTATGGTCCCTACCTTCGCATGTTGCAAATTATTCGATCAGGCAAAGACGACTTCACCCTGCAGCCTGGGGAATTTCTTCAACACGCCGAACTGGTCCAGTCGATCAACGAAAACGCCTCCCTCACAGAGCATCTTCGTGCCCTGACGGGCATCATCCGTGACACAGAGGCCAGGTATACCAATGCCGAGCTTGTTAAACGCCTGCTTGAGCATCTGCGCAAGGATGGCTACCTTGTGGTTGTCAACGAAGCCACGGAAATGTATCGAACCACTGGCAAGATCACCCAGCTCACTCAGGTGCTCACCTTCCTGGCCGAGAACTCCGAGATTGGCAGCGGTGAGCCAACAGAGGCCGACGCAGAGGAAAGCGATGAGCTTTTTGATCAGGTGGACAGCAATGGTTAAGGCGGCGCGCAGCGAATCACGGGATCAGGTTCAGAAAATTCTGGAGACCCTGCATCGCCATAGCGATGTAATCTCCCAGAGTCTGGTAGGTAGCGTTTCTGACTCAGATGATGGGATGCAAAAGGGCATCGCTGCTTTGCTTGGGGTCAACGCCTTGATGCCGGTAGAAACGGGCGTCTACCAACTCAATCCCCGCATCCGCAGTTACCTATCCGAGCGCTTGGCCCAATATAGCGCCATGCAGACCCTCACTCGCATCAGTGAGCAGATCCACGGTGGTCGAGCGAAGTGGCAAGCGCTGGTGGATATGCGGCAAAGCGGTGACGAGCGCGATAAAGCGCAGATTGAAGAATCACTGAGCTACACCCTCAACGAAATTGTGTATTTCATGGGGCAAAACCTGCGTCTACTCAATCACCAAACAGCCACAGACTACGGCAACGTGGAGTCGATGAAGCGCAAGCTGCGCCAAAATCATTTCTACGCCGATAGCGTCAAGACCCTGATCAATGAATTGAACCAATTGCAGGAGTTCGTAGAGACGGTTGATAACGAAGCGTTGGCCTATGGTCTCTACGAGATGCGCCAAATGGTCAATGTCCGTGTGAAAGCTCGGATGGCCGACTGGCGGGTTCAGCTCAACGACATCCAAGCCAGCATCAGCAAGCGCCTTTTCGTGAAGCGCCGGGTAGATCGTGAACTTAAAGTTCTTTATGACACGGTGTTGTGGATGGTGCGAAACCCTACCTTGGACGGCTTTGAAATCGAGTTGGGGGCCAGCCCCTTGCCAGTCCTGCTAACGCCAATACCCATTCGCATCCGGCCCCACACTGACATTCATGCCCACGGCATCGGTCAGGAAAAGTTACTGCAATTGGTTGCGGCACGCCTTCCGGCTGCGTCAATGGCCGATACACCAAAAGAGCCCAAGGTAAAGCAGACCGTCCAAAGCACTTCCGTCGAGTTGGTGGATTTGCCCATGCGAGAAGAAGATTTGCTGCTGGAAGAGCTGATTGCCTTTATGCACTCGGAGGCCCGCCGTCCGCTGGAGATTTCGCAATGGCAACTGGAGCGCAGACAAACCGCTGGCTTGAGCGAGGAATCGTGGCTGCTTTATGCAATCCACCAACTCGCTGTTCACGGCATCCACACCGAACTTCAAGTCACCAAGGCCCGCGATACCTTCAACTCTGTGTTTGACGATGTAATGGCGTTCACCGCCGATGTGGACTAAGAGATACCGGGCATGCAAATCTCCGCCACTGAACTCAAATTTTTGCAGGGGCTGCTGGCTGATAGCCGCGACAGAGCCCCTAGCGTCAGCGCAGAACTGTTCCGACGCGAATGTTACATAGGCACCCGGATCGGGCGCAAGTTTGTCTATACCCCAGAAGATGTGGTGCGCGCAAAAAACCTTTTAATCGCTCTGAATCTTCCATTGACTGCCAATGATCGGCCCACCGACCGAGCCGACGCAGCAAGGCGCCCCGGCATCTCGGAGAAGTCAGGCACGTTGGACCCCCACGCTAACGCAGTTGCCTTTCGTGTTTTTGTGGGGCACACACCAGTAACTCAGCCCGGCTATCAGGTGGCCACGGTTGAAGAAGTGGGATGCCTGACCCCCGATCTGGTTGTGGTGGTCGAGAACTTTGAAACACTGCGCCAACTGGAGCGCTACGAATGGGTGATGGCGCGGCTCACATCAGCGGGAACCACGCTTGCGTTATTTAGGGGCGACACTATCTACCGGTTGGATGATGCACATCGTTGTGTGGATGCACTGAATTGCCCGGTTTGGGGATTCCACGATTTTGATCCTGCCGGTCTTCATATGAGCATGTCGATCAAGAACTTGTCAGAGCATCTCGTACCACCGCAAGCGGTGCTGCGTGCCGCAGTTGAATCCAAGAAGCGCAGTGACCTCTATTTCAGCCAGTTTGACCAGTACGGAAAAACGCTGACGGCATGCAGTCATCCACAGATTGCTGCTCTATGGGTACTTATGAAGAGCTTGCAAAAGGGATTGCCTCAGGAGTGGATGCGTGACTTGTGAAAATTGCAAATCGGCAACCTTGACTACGAGGCCTCTTCGTGAGGCCAATTTGATAACTCCCTGGATTCAACCCAAACGATCGTTATCTTTCTTCGTTTGGGCTTGCTTGATTTTCGCGGCCTTGGCGAAGATGCGGGGTTTGGCCTCATCCCAAGACATGGTTTGACCGGCTTCGATTTCCTTCACGCGCTCTGCCAGTATGTGGACGTGCCACTCTGGACTCGGGTCACAAGCTTTATTGCGGTTGAGATGGATTTCGACTGTATCCATGGTGCATCAATGTAATGTTCCGAGAGCTGTTTATGGAGAAGTTGGCCTGCGCTTACTGCGGCCAATCCCGCGCCGCTGCCACGCAGTCCGCCAGCACTTTGGCATCCCCAATCTGATTCGCCAGCAAGAGGATCAGGCGGGCGTTGAGCAGGTCGGATTGTTCGTGTGTCAGGCCGGTATGGCTGTCCAGCAGTTGTTCGTAAAAGGTATCGACGTCCAGCGCTTGTAGTGTGGTTTTCATGCGGCTTCTCCATGTTTGATACCAAGAGCGTGTTCAACCGCCTGGATCAGGCCAGCATCCACACTTTCGCCCGTGGCAGCCAGGTAAGCGTCGGGGCGGATCAAGGCCCAGGCGTGGCCGAAGACGTGGCAAGCACCTTGCAGGTGGCCGTGCAGGTCGCGCACATGCTCACGGGCGAGGTGTTGCGCGTGCGGC
>CANCAO010000182.1 GCA_947374105.1 Comamonadaceae bacterium
GTACCGCGCATTTTCCGGGCGTGGGTTGGTTGGTGGGTCTTGTTGCGGCATTGAGTTTTGCGGGTCTGCGCGGGCTCTTGCCTGATGCGCCGGGGGCCGCGCTGGTGGCGGCAGTGACCAGCACGGGCTTCACGGTTTTACTCACCGGGGCTTTGCATGAAGACGGCCTGGCTGACGTGGTCGACGGCTTGGGCGGCACGCATGAGCGGACTCGGACGCTAGAGATCATGAAGGACTCGCGCGTGGGGGCATTCGGTGTGCTGGCCTTGGTGCTGGCACTGCTGATGAAAGTGGCGCTGCTGGGCCTGTTGGACAGTGTGGACACCGGGCTGGTTTGCGCAGCTTTGCTCGCGGCGCATGTGAGTTCGCGGGCTTGGCCCTTGCTGCTCATTCGCTGCTTGCCGTATGTGGGGGATGCTGCCAGTTCCAAATCTAAACCACTGGCAGATCAGATCAGCACCCCCAGCTTGATCGTGGCCGGGCTCTGGCTGTTGGGCGTACTGGCGCTGGTGCAATGGGTTTTCGACGGTGTGTTCTGGTTGTGGCCGCTGCTGGCATCTGGCTTGGCTTTCTTGACTATGTGGCGACTGTTTGCGCGCCGCTTGCAGGGCTTCACGGGTGACTGTCTGGGGGCGACGCAACAGGTGTGTGAGCTGGCGTTTTATCTCGGGTTGGCCTTGTCGCTGTGAGTCTATTGCTATGAAACTGTGGCTGGTCCGCCATGCGCGGCCTTTGATCGAGCCTGGAATTTGCTATGGGGCCACCGATATGGCTTCTGATATCCAGGCAACCGAAGCCTGTGCCCAAACGTTGGCGCAGGTGTTACCGCAGGACGTGCGAGTCATGACATCACCTCTGCAACGCTGCACCCAACTGGCGCAGGCCTTGCAAACCCTGCGCCCCGACTTGCAAGCCACGCCAGATGCCCGCTTGGCCGAGATGGATTTTGGCTGCTGGGAAGGCGTGCGCTGGGACGCTATTCCCAAAGCTGACTTCGACCATTGGATGGCCAACTTCAACACCTACCGCTTTGGCGGGCATGAGAGCGTGGGCGAGTTCATGCAGCGTGTGGCGCTGGCCCGTGCAGACACTGCGGTACAAACATGGCCAACCGTCTGGATCACCCATGCGGGTGTGGCGCGGGTCATGACTTTGCTGGCGCAGGGCTTGACGCGTGTTGAGCGAGCTGATCAGTGGCCCAAAGCGGCGCCTGAATGGGGGCAATGGTGGGAGCGGGAGATGTAGCCCTTGGAGGACGCGAATTGCGCCCAACCCCACCCGAAGTCCGGTCGGACTGCGGGTGATTCAGAGGTAGACTATGTGCTCAAAAAGGTAAAATCGATGAATAGAAATTTCAAGTACATGGAAGGTAAATTTCACCCACTCATTGCGGCGTTTGTGCTTTCTTTTGGACTGATGGCTTGCGGTGGAGGGACTACGACTGTCAACCGCACTAGCACATCAACAGGCGCGTCCGTTACAGCCATCACAGCCATCACATCCTTCACACCTACAACAGCACAAGCGGGAATAGCCACCCAGTTTACGGTGGTTGGGACCAGCATCCCACTGACATCGGTGGTGGCTCTGCCTGGGGGCACCTGTGCCAGCCCAACGAACATTACAGCCATAGGGTTTTTGGTGACATGTACGCCGGGCGCCACTTTGGGCGAAGTCACGGCTATCGTCAACAACAACACGTTTGCCAACGGTGGTTTCTGGATTGGGCAGCAAATCTTGACCATCACGGCGGGGGTGACTGGTGTGAGCCTGTTAACGGACACAGGCATTACCGCTAACCAATGTTATGGTGCAGGCAGCGATGCGCTGATTAGCTGCACCAGCGCTGCGGCCATTGCACTCAATTCCCAACAAGACGGCATGGTGGGACTCGATGTGACCACCCCGAACAGTACCGATGGTTGGTTGGGATCAAGTTACAGTATTTCAACCGCGACGACGACGACGATTACACCGTCGACCACGACCACGACGACGACGAGCAATCCCAGTTGTATCAAGGACAATGTGACGAATTTGACTTGGCAACGTGCCAGCACCACGCTCACGAGTTTGACAGTGGCCACCCTCAGTACCGAAGCAACAGGCTTGCGCGATGCTGCTAACTTTGCCGCGTTGTGTGGTTTTTCTGATTGGCGTTTGCCCACTCCGTCAGAGCTACAAAGCTTGGTGAACTACGGCCAAAGCATTGCCTCGCCCGCTATTGATTTGAATTGGTTTTCGACCACCCTCAGCACTTGGTATTTCACTGACACGCCATACCAGTTCGGCTCTGGACCCCACCTCTGGGGGGTAAATTTTGCCGATGGCACCTTGAACGATTCCTTTTCTCGGCAGCTTAGGCTTGTACGCTAGCTCGCTAAAGGTTCAGCTCATTCAGAAAGATTGACAGTATGAAGATTTTGAATAGTTCCCCTATCACTTGGTTGCATTGCTTAGCTACGCTGGTGTTAGCCTGGTCTGCTTTAGTTCCAGTTCAGGCGCAGACACGCTACACCTATTCAACCGATGGTAGTCAGGTCACCGATACCCAAACTGGCTTGATTTGGTTCCGCTGTACTGCCGGGCAAGCGTGGAACGGTAGCGCTTGTGTGAATGCGCCCACGACGTTCACACACGAGGCAGCTTTGTCCTACGCGGCAAGTCAGCCAGGCTGGCGTTTGCCTAACGTCAAGGAGCTGACCAGCTTGCTGAATGGGAACGGTGGTTTTATGGCGATTGATGGGGTGGCATTTCCGGGTGCGATAACGTATGCTTATTGGACATCAACCCCGTACGTGCCGTCGCCCTCCTCAGCCTGGGTCGTTAATTTCCAAATAGCGTCGGCAGTATACGCTGCGAGCCGTGCTGGTAGTAGCTTCTTTGTGCGCCTGGTGCGCTAGGCCAGTGTCTTGGATTTGTAGTCGCAATCCATCGCCACGCTGCACACCCAGCACTGCGGTTTGCGCGCCTGGCACACGTAGCGCCCGTGCAAGATCAACCAGTGGTGCGCGTTGACCAAGTAGGGTGGAGGGATGCGCTTGAGCAGCTTCAACTCCACCGCCAGTGGCGTCTTGCCGGGGGCCAGGCCCGTGCGGTTGCCCATCCGAAAAATGTGCGTGTCCACCGCCATGGTGGGTTCGCCAAAGGCCGAGTTCAACACCACATTGGCCGTCTTGCGGCCCACGCCGGGCAAGGTCTCCAGCTCTGCACGGGTGCGAGGGACCTCACAGTTGAACTGTTCAACCAGCATCTGACAGGTCTGCATCAAGTGCTTGGCCTTACTGTGGTACAGCCCGATGGTCTTGATGTAGCTCTCTAGCCCGTCCAGTCCCAAATCGAGGATTTTTTGCGGTGTGTTGGCCACGGGGAACAATAGCCGCGTGGCCTTGTTCACGCCTACATCGGTGGCTTGGGCTGAGAGCAACACCGCCACCAACAGCTCAAACACGCTGCTGTATTCCAGTTCGGTCACGGGGTGCGGGTTGGCGGCCTGGAGCGTGGCAAAGAAGTGTTCGATTTGAGCTTTGTTCATGGGGCGATTTTCCCATGGCATCATTACGTTATGAAAACCAAAAACCTTTCTCAATTTCTTGTACGGGCGTGTATTCATGTCAGCGCCATGGTGTGTGTTGCAGGCGTGTTCACTCCGGCTCCCGCCCATGCGCAAACACCGAAAAACATCATCATCATGTTTGCCGATGGTGCGGCTGGGACGCAGATGGAGTTTGGTCGTTATTCGAGTGAGCTGTTGCGTGGTCAGTCCTTTGCGGTGACCTCCGAAGTCATGCGCCACGGGACGCTGGGCTTGATGTCAACCCTTTCTAATAACGCCTACGTTACAGATTCAGCCGCCGCCGCGTCCGCGATGTCCACCGGCCACAAGGCCAACAATGGCGCGATATCGACCACGCCGCAAGGTGCAGCACCCGCCACCTTGATGCAAGACGCACGCAAGCTAGGCAAGAAAATCGGCTTGGTGACAACCTCCATGCTGTACGACGCCAGCCCGGCCGCGTTCAGCGTGAACGCCAAATCACGGCGCGACTATGAGTTCATCGTCAACCAATACCTGGCTCTGGCCCCCGAGGTGTTGCTGGGTGGCGGTGCCGATTACTTCAAGCTGGATGGTATTGATGGCGGCAAGCGCAAAGATGAGCAGGACATGGTGGAGGCGTTTCGCAAGAAGGGTTATGCCGTCGCCACTAAAACGGCGGACTTGGCCGCGCCATTGCATCAACGCAATGCCAAATTACTGGGTCTTTTTGCCGATGAAGCTATGGACTTCGCCATTGACCGAAATGTAGTCAAACAGCCTAGTCTGGCTGAGATGACGGCCTCGGCGCTGAAGGTGTTGTCAACTGCGCCAGATAAGGGTTTTGTGTTGTTTGTTGAAAACGAAAACACCGACACCGCTGGTCATGACAACGATGTGGGAGCGCTCATGCACGAGCTGTGGGCGTTTGACGATGCGGTCAAGGTCGCCTTGGCGTTTCGCAAGTTGCACCCGGAAACGCTGGTGATCGTCACCGGCGATCATGAAACCGGTGGCTTCTCGCCGACCTCGGCCAAGCGGCCCAAGGCAAACGGTTCACTGGTTGTGAATGCGGACATGCTCCGCTTGATCGGTAGCTTCAAAATGTCCTTCCAAGAAATATCTGACCGCATGGAGGCCAAGGCCAAAGAAGGCGCAGATGCTAATGCCGTCATGGCTTACCTG
>CANCAO010000183.1 GCA_947374105.1 Comamonadaceae bacterium
CGCACGCCGACGAGATGACGCAAATGGCCATGGGCATGATGGGTTTTTGGGTGACGCACCCCAAGACCAAGCACCCGCTCATCAGCGACGTGCAGCGCGACTTCTGCTTCTTGCTCAATGCCTTTGACATCGACCCCGGCAGCAGCACACCCAAGATCAACACCATGCTGGACTTCAACCTGTGGACCTGGAACAGTCGCGCCTTCCCCGCCATTGATTCGCTCAACGTGCGGCTGGGCGACAAAGTGCGCATCCGCGTGGGCAACCTGACCATGACGAACCACCCGATTCACCTGCACGGGCACGAGTTCGCGGTGACCGGTAGCGACGGCGGGCCTTGGCCGCTGGCCGTACGTTGCCCCGAGGTCACCACCGACGTGGCCGTGGGCCAGATGCGGCAGGTGGAGTTGGTGGCCGACGAAGAAGGCGACTGGGCCTTTCACTGCCACAAGAGCCACCACACCATGAACCCCATGGGCCACAACGTGCCCACCATGATCGGCGTGGCGCATGGCGATCTAGTCAAGAAAATCCAGAAACTGGTGCCCGACTACATGGCCATGGGCGACAAAGGCATGGCCGACATGGGCGCGATGGAAATGCCCCTGCCCGACAACACCCTGCCCATGATGACGGGCACCGGCCCCTTTGGCCCGCTAGAGATGGGCGGCATGTTCACCACCATGAAGGTGCGCAAGCACCAGAAAGCGGGTGACTACAGCGACCCCGGTTGGTACACGCAGCCCGCAGGTACACAGGCCTTTGAGTGGGCCGGTGCCTTACCCGCGCCCACCAGTGCCGCCAGTGCCGACCAAGCCAACCCGCCCCCCGCACTCAAAGCGCGCAAACCCAGCGGTCATGCCGGGCATTGATTTCCACTCGCTTCAAGCATTCCATTTCATTTTTTTACTTTCAGGAAATTTATGACTCCTAAATTTGCTATTAAATTAATAGCGGCTTACGCTATTATCTATTGCTCTACAACCGTTTTTTCACATGAAAATCATGTTCAAAACAAGTCCACAGCCACTGCCATGACCGCAGAACAAAAAGACTGGGGCATCGCCGGTGATGTCAAAGCCGTGAAACGCACCATCACCCTCCAAATGAGTGACGACATGCGCTTCACGCCTGCCCAGCTTGAAATCAAACAAGGTGAAACGCTGCGCTTGATCGTCAAAAACAACGGCAAGTTACTGCACGAACTGGTGATCGGCAGCAAGGACGCCCTGAGCGAACACGCCGCGCAGATGCTCAAGTTCCCCACCATGGAACACGACTCACCCGACATGGCCCATGTCGCTGCAGGCAAAACCCGCGAAGTCATCTGGCACTTCAACCGCGCAGGTGACTTTGCCTTTGCCTGCTTGATCCCCGGCCACTACCAAGCGGGCATGGTGGGCACGATTCGCGTGAGTAGCGCGTTGGCACAGACAGCGAACGATGACCACGCAGCGCATCACCCCGCACCTGCTGCACCCGCTGCACCAGCAGACCTGGCGGCCAACAGCGACATGACCGAGGGCGAGGTGCGCAAAGTGGACTTGGTGACGAAGAAAATAATGCTCAAGCACGGCGAGATCAAAAACCTGGGTATGGGGGCGATGACCATGGTGTTTCAGGTGAATGACCCGGCGTTGCTGAGCCAAGTGCAGGCAGGCGACAAGGTGCGTTTCCGGGCAGAACAAATCAAAGGAGCGTTTGTGGTGATGTCAATGGAGAAGCACACGCCCTGAGCCACAACACATGAAGTCATAAAATGAACCCAGTCTCTTGGTCGTCTTTCACGACGCTGCGTGGGATCACTTTTCATCAACCTCCAAGGAAAAATCATGGGTTTATTTGACGCTATCGCAGGACAAGTCAGCAACGCGCTGGGCAACACCGGGGCCGGTGGTGGACAAGGCGGTTTGATGGACATCGTGTCGGGCCTGATCAACAACCCGCAAACGGGTGGCATTCAGGGTTTGATCAAAAGCTTTCAGGACAAAGGGCTGGGTGACACCATGTCTTCATGGATTGGCACCGGGGTAAACCAAGCCATTTCGAGCGACCAAATTCAGCATGTACTGGGCAGCGAACAGGTGCAAGCCTTGGCTCAAAAATTTGGCCTGTCAACGGGCGACCTATCGGGCAGCTTGGCCAGTCTGCTGCCTCAAGTGATCGACAGCCTCACACCCGGTGGCCAAGTGCCTGAGGGCGGCTTGCTGGAGCAGGGCTTGTCCATGCTCAAAGGTTTTTCAAAATAAACGCGGGTACAACTTGAGCATGTACCCCGGCAGCCTCACCGACGTGGCGGGCATGGAGGTCGGCCACTTCACCGACGCACGCCGTCCCACGGGTTGCACCGTGGTGATTGCACGCGAGGGTGCGGTGGCGGGTGTCGATGTGCGCGGCGCCGCGCCGGGCACACGCGAGACGGATTTGCTGCAACCGTCCAACTTGGTAGAAAAAGTACATGCGGTACTGCTTTCAGGCGGCAGCGCTTGGGGGCTGGACGCGGCCAGTGGCGTGATGCACTGGCTGGAAGAGCACGACATTGGTTTGAAGACCGGCTACGGCCTGGTGCCCATCGTCCCGGCGGCAGTGGTGTTTGACCTGGGTGTGGGCGACGCACGCATCCGCCCCGACGCGCAGGCCGGCTACCAAGCCTGCGTAGCAGCCAGCCGCCAACCCTGCGCCCAAGGCAATGTGGGCGCAGGCGCAGGCGCGTTGGTGGGCAAGCTGTTTGGCATTGATCGCGCCATGAAAGGCGGGGTGGGCAGCGCGTCCCTCACCGTGGACGGCATCACCGTGGCCGCACTGGTGGTGTGCAACGCTATGGGTGATGTGTTTGACCCCGCCAACGGCCAACTGCTGGCCGGTGCACGCACGGCGGATGGGGCCGCGCTGCTGGGTGCACGCGACGCCCTGCTGGCCGGGCAAATGGCCGGTGAAACACCGCACGCGCTGCTAGCAGGCACCAACACCACCATAGGCGTGGTCGCCACCGACGCGGTGCTGACGAAACCGCAAGCCCAACGCCTGGCGCAAGTCGCCCACGACGGTTTGGCGCGCAGCATCAACCCCGTGCACACCCAGCTTGACGGCGACACTCTGTTTGCCCTGGGCACAGGCCACAGCGGAAAGCCCGCCAACATGCTACTGCTGGCGACACTGGCTGCGGAGGTGACGGCGCGGGCGGTGGTGAATGCGGTACTGGCTGCACAGGGACTGAGTGTGAGCGGGCAGCGCTGGCCTGCAGCAGGTGACATTGCAAACCTCTCCATCTGACCCCATGACCAAAGCCATCCGCTACAGCCTCCTCTCCCTACGCGACCTGCTGGTCTCGGGTGGGCCTTTTGTTTTGCTCACGCTGGTGTTACTGGGTCTGGCCTACTGGTGGCTGGACCCGACGCCACCCAAGCAGGTGACGCTGGCCACCGGCCCGGCGCAAAGTGCTTATGCCGAGTTTGGCAAGCGCTATGCCGCTGAGCTGGCGCGCCACGGCATTGAGGTTGAACTCATCACCACCGAGGGCTCGTCGCAAAACCTGGCGATGCTGCGCGATGGCAGCGTCGATCTGGCCTTTGTCAAAGGCGGCAGCAATGAACTGGCCATTGACCACGAGAACGAACTCGAATCCTTGGGCAGTCTGTTTCTGGAGCCGGTGTGGTTGTTTTACCGTGAACCCGTGGCGCGCAAGGTGTCTGCCCGGGGTGTGCTCAGTTCGTTGGCTGATTTGAAGGGGCTGCGCGTTAATGTGGGGGCCGAGGGCAGTGGCATTCCGGGTTTGATGGCCAAGCTGTTTGAGGCCAACCGCATCGACACCCAGGGTCTGAAGCTCTCTCGACTGGGGCAGACGGAGGCCACCGTGGCTTTTCTGAATGGTGAGTTGGATGCACTGGTGTTTGCCTCGGCCCCCGAGTCCCTGATGGTGCAGATGCTGCTGCAAACGCCTGGCGTGAAGCTGATGAACTTTGCGCAAAACGAGGCCTATGCGCGGCGCTTTTCTTTCCTGAGCCCGGTGACGCTGCCGCAAGGGGTGGTTGACCTCTCGGCCAACGTGCCAGTGCAGGACGTGCACCTGATTGCCACCACAGCCACATTGCTGGCGCGCGAAGACGTGCACCCGGCGCTGATGCAACTGTTCTCTCAGGCCTCACTCAAGCTGCATGACAAAGCAGGCTGGTTCAACCGGGCGCATGAGTACCCCAACTTGGCCAACAATGAGTTCCCGCTGGCCAAGGAAGCCGAGCGCACCGTACGCCAGGGCGTGCCGCTGCTGCAACGCTACCTGCCGTTTTTGGTGGCCAACCTGCTGGAGCGCATGTGGCTGGCATTGGGCATCATCGTGGCGATTTTATTGCCACTGAGCCGCATCGTGCCGCCGCTGTATGAGTTCAGAATCCGCTCACGGGTGTTTCGCTGGTACGGGCAGTTGCGTGAAATTGAGAACCGACTGGAGAGTGAGCCACCCGAGCCCAGCCCGGACTTGCTGGACTCGTTGAACCGGTTGGAAAAACGGGTAGAACAGATCACCGTGCCACTGTCTTACGCCGACGAGTTGTACTCCCTGCGCAACCATATTGAAATGGTGCGGCAGAAAATACTCAGAGCCTGAGTGACATCTCAACACCGTTCGCCCTGAGCCCGTCGAAGGGCTTCGACAAGCTCAGCCCGAACGGAATCCATATCGGGGTCTGTTTTACTTCAGCGCCTTAAAGCGCATGCGGTGCGG
>CANCAO010000184.1 GCA_947374105.1 Comamonadaceae bacterium
CTTGAAGCCATCACGCCCAGTGAAGTGCGACCTGCGGAATTCGACCTGGTATGTCTAGCCATGCAAGAGCCCCAATACAGCGCCAAGGGAGTGCGCGAGCTTCTGCGCGCTATCGCACTGGCTAAAGTGCCCTCCATGTCCATCATGAACATGCCACCGCCACCCTTTCTCGCGCGCATCAAAGGGATCTCTGCCGCCGCATGCCGTGCTTGCTATCACGACTTCAGCGTGTGGGACCACTTCGAGCCTGGATTAATGACGCTTTGCAGCCCCGACCCACAAGCCTTTCGTCCACCGGGAAGCGCACTCAATGTATTGCAAGTCGGTCTGGCCACAAACTTCAAAGTGGCACGATTTGAATCTGACGTGCACACGGCTATGCTGAAGCAACTGGCAGCAGACATCGCCGATGCTCGCCTGATGGTGGATGGCGAAGCACTGGATCTGCCCGTCAAGCTCAGAGTGCATGAATCCATTTTTGTGCCCTTGGCCAAATGGAGCATGCTGCTGACGGGCAACTACCGTTGCGTGCAGGCGGACGGCATGCGTTCAATCCAGGAAGCCGTGCATGGCGATATCGTCGGCTCCGAACAAATTTATGCCTGGGTATCAGCGCTGTGCGAACGCTTGGGTGCATCGCCAAACGACATGGTGCCATTTGAAAAATATGCCGCTGCAGGCCAGGGTCTGCTCAAGCCCTCGTCGGGGGCACGTGCATTAGCGGCTGGCGCCACAGACATTGAGCGCATTGACCTGCTGGTCAAGCTGGTCGCAGAACAACAAGGGTTGCAATCTGACTCAGTGGACGAGACAGTCACACTGGTCAACGGCTGGCTTGACCGCAATCGCAAACAAGCACTCAAATTAGCTGAGGCCTAGCCTGCTCCGCTGTAACGTTGGTTGCTGTATGAAGGCCCGGCTAGCTGTCAGTCTTTAAGCACATGCAGCACGTCTGAGCGGAACTCCCGGCCATAAAGAATCCCAACCACCAAAGTAGTGGCCAGGGCAAAAACCAGTGGCGAAAAAAACCAGCCCAAAGCGGCAAACGAAAAGTAGTAAGCGCGCAGGCCATCGTTGAAAGTTTCTGCCGCCAGCCCCAGGATGTCGGAGGCGCGCTCGGCAAACACTTTACGGTCAAATTCGCCTTCAGCAAAGGCTTTTGGCGGTGGCAAGGCACCGATGACGATGGAGGCAAAGGTATATTGACGCATGGACCAGGTGAAGCGAAAAAACGCGTACACAAAGATGACCACCAGCACCAGAATTTTGGCCTCAAAAACCAGCATGGGGGTGGGTTGTGCAAACGGGATCTCGCGCACCAGCTCGGCGGCCTTATCGGTCGTGCCCAGCAGGGCAAACAAACCGCCAATCACCAGGATGGAGGTAGAGGCGAAGAAGGAAGGGCTCTCTGACAGGCTTTGAGTGATGATGCCGTCGAGCATGCGCGGGTCACGCTCGATAGCTTGTCGCATCCAGTAGCGCCGGTATCGGTTGGTGGCTGCCAAGATGGAAGGGCGGCGCATGCCCCAAGCCTTGGAGAACCAGGCGTAGCCCATCCACGCGCCAATAAAAAAGCCCAGAGCCAACCAGTCGGCCCAGGGCAGCAGGGAGATGATTTTCATGCGCTCCATGGTAACGGAGTGGCATGCACCACTCCGTTATCCATCAAGCTTTGAATTTGACGGCTACCTCGGTGACTCGCTTGCCAAACAGTCGCGCAGTCTCCAGATCGCCCGGCAACATTTCAGCCGGGCTCGAATCAGAAGGCGATTGAGCCATCGCACCACTGAAAGACCCGACATAGTTCACATCGTTTCGCTGTGCCGCCTTGGTGTTGCTGGGCATCATGCCGCTGCCCACCCAGATGCCGCTGTGTTGCATGGCCAGTGTGAAAAGATAGTGCAAGGTGGAGAGTTTGTCACCGTTCATGGTAGCGCTGTTGGTGAAGCCGGCAAAAATTTTGTCCTTCCATTGCTGGGTGAACCACGGCTTGCTGCTGGCGTCAGCAAACTTCTTAAACTGCCAACTCACGGTACCCATGTAGGTGGGCGAGCCCATGATGATGGCATCTGCGCTGGCTAGCGTTTCCCAGCCGCCTTCGGGCAAGTTGCCCTCGGCGTCAATGGCCAGCAGGGTAGCGCCTGCTCCTTCGGCCACCGCTTGCGCCATGCGCTGGGTATGGCCGTAGCCTGAGTGATAAACAACGACAACTTGGGTCATGAAATGCTCCTGGTTAAAAATTGGATTGAAAAAATAAAAATGTGTTTCAGGCTTGTGTTCGGCCATCCACACTCAGACGACCGGCACCAAAAGCCGCAAAAGCGTACAGCCCACCCGCAATGGCCAGGTTCTTGAAGAACATTAGTTGGTTCACATAGGCCTTGTCTGCGGGCATGTCCCAGTAGTTGTGGAACAAGACACCGGCGACCACCGTGAACACCGCCAGACCGAGAGCGGCATAACGAGTTTTGTAGCCCGCCAGCAGCAGCAAACCCAGACCCACTTCCACGATGATGGCCAGCGCCGCGCCCAACTCCGGCAATGGCAGGCCTACGGAGGCGATGTAACCTGCCGTTCCGGCAAAGCCGGTTATTTTTGCTAAGCCCGCAGGCACAAACATGACGGCCAGCAGGATTCGGCCAACCAAAGCGAAAACGTCTTGCGTGGACGAGGTTGTGGTGGATGACGTAGACATAAAAGCTCCTTAAAAATTAAAAAAATAAACAAACAAATTAAATTCAGGCTGCCAGATCAAACACCAGCACCTCGGCATCCACGCCTTGTGCCAACGTGAGCTGCGTCTCGCCATCGATGTAGAGTGCGTCGCCGGTGTTCAGACGCTGGCCGTTAAGCTCCACCGTGCCACGCGCCACCTGCACATAGGCTTTGCGCGCTGGGTTCAGCGCCAGAGTAGCTTGCTCAGCACCGTCAAACAGCCCTGCATACAGACGCGCATCGGCGTGCAGCGTGACAGAGCCCTGCGCCCCGTCAGGCGAAGCCAGCAAACGCAGCGCGCCGCGCTTCTCGGGGGCCTCAAACGTCTTTTGCTCGTAGCTGGCGGGGATGCCGGTGACGTTGGGCAGAATCCAGATTTGGAAGAAATGCGTGGTGTCGTTGGGCGCGTGGTTGAACTCGCTGTGCATCACGCCGTTGCCCGCGCTCATGCGTTGCACATCACCAGGGGGGATGGCGCGACCATTGCCCATATTGTCTTTATGGGCCAGCTCGCCCGAGAGCACGTAGCTGATGATTTCCATGTCGCGGTGGCCGTGCGTGCCAAAGCCGGTACCGGGGGCAATGCGGTCTTCGTTGATGACGCGCAGATTGCCCCAGCCCATGTGCGAAGCGTCGTGGTAGCCCGCGAACGAAAAGCTGTGAAACGATTTGAGCCAGCCGTGATCGGCGTAGCCACGGTCTTGGGATTTGCGAAGGGTCAGCATGGCGTCTCCTGATAGGTGGGTTGATAGCCTCGACTTTAAAGACTCAAGGTCGGTTTGTGATCCACGCCATTTGCTGGCATCATTCAATTTATTTGAATCAACCAAAGGCATCAGCTTTACCCATTCATGCCCACCGCCCGTGATGTTCTGACCCCCGATGCACTCGCCATGCTGCAAACCATTCAAACGTCTGGCAGCTTTGCGGCAGCAGCGCGCCAACTCGACCTGGTGCCCAGCGCCCTCACCTACCGTGTCCGCCAGATTGAAGACGCGCTCGATGTGCTGCTGTACGACCGCAGTTCACGCCAGGCACGCCTGACCGAGGCGGGGGCCGAGTTGCTGCGCGAAGGCAGCCGCCTGCTGCTGGAGATTGACGCCGTGGCCAATCGCGTCAAACGGGTGGCCACCGGCTGGGAGCCCCAACTCACCCTGGCGGTAGACGGCATCATCTCCCGCACGACGATGATGGAACTGTGCGAAAGTTTTTTTACACTGAACGCCCCCACCCGACTCAAGCTGCGCGAGGAAACACTCTCAGGCACGCTAGAAGCACTGAACGTGGGCCAGGCAGATCTAGCCCTGGGCGTGGCGTTGGAGCCCAACAGCAGCACGGGCATCCACAGCAAACCCCTGGGCGCAGTGAATTTTGTGTATGCCGTGGCCCCCCACCATCCACTGGCAGCCATCACGCAGCCGCTGACCGACACGCTGATGCAACAACACCGCGCCGTCGCGGTGGCCGACTCGGTGCAGCGCGGCCAAGGTCTGACGGTGGGCTTGCTGGCGGGACAAGACGTGTTCACCGTGAGCAGCATGCAGGCCAAGCTTGACGCCCAGCTGCGCGGCATGGGGGGCGGCTTTGTGCCTGAATGCATGGCACGCGGTTTCATTGAAACCGGACGCTTGGTGGTCAAAAAAACCGAACGCCCACTGCGCTTGGCGCGCGTGAGTTACGCTTGGCGCGGCACACCCACACGCGGCCAGGGCCGAGCGCTGCAATGGTGGCTCAAGCAACTGGAAAGCCCCGCCACACGGTCAGCGCTTTTAGAACAGCACCGGGGCGTGTAAAGTGCAAGCCACGATGCCGCGCGCATTTCAAAACAACAGGAGACCATTTTCATGAGCACACCCCGACACATCGCCATCATTGGCGCAGGCATGGCCGGCATTGCCTGCGCACGCACCCTGGTGCAAGCAGGCCACCACGTCACCGTGTTTGAGCGCAGCGCCAAGGTGGGCGGGCGCATGGCCACGCGCTTGACCGAGTT
>CANCAO010000185.1 GCA_947374105.1 Comamonadaceae bacterium
GCGGCGTCCGGGAACTCTTTGAGGAACTTGTAGCTTGACGCTGCGCCGCCCAGCACCGAGTAAATCGCCTTGGGCGTTACCTTTTGCTGCTGCATGGTGCGCACCAACAGCGCGTATTCGTTGTAGTAGTTGGCGGGGATCACGATGTCCGGGTTCACCGCCTTCATGCGCAGCACGATGTTGTTGAAGTCACGCGTGGGGTTGGCGTGCTTGATGACTTCCTTGACCTCGTAGCCGTAGCCCGGCAGCTCGCGTGCCAGCAAATTGGCCGTGCCGGTGCCGAACAAGGACTCTTCATGAACAATCATCACCGTCTTGGCGGGGCGCCCGGCAGCGGTGTTGAGCACATGCAAATTGGCCACCGCAATCTCTGCACACTTGCGGTAACCCGGCCCGAAGCGAAAGGTGTTCTTCAAGCCGCGCTCCACAATTTGGTCGGCCACGCCCACATCCACCACATGGGGCAGGTTGTATTTGGCGGCGGCTTGCGTGGTGGCCAGGCAAATGGCCGAGGCAAACGCCCCCACGATGGCCGACACACCAGCCTCGTTCATTTTTTCCACCTCGGCCGCACCGGCTTGCGGCTGCGACTGCGCGTCACCCAGCAGCGCCTCGATTTTTGCCCCACCCAACGACTTAATGCCCCCTGCCTTGTTGATGTCCTCGATGGCCATTTCGGCGCCAAAGCGGCATTGTTGCCCTGAGTAAGCCAGCGCTCCCGTTACCGGATGCAACACGCCCACCTTGATGGTCTTGGGCTGAGCGCCGCCCACCAAGGGGAATGCCAGAGTCGATGCAGCGAACGCAGATTGGGATATGAAGTGGCGACGTGTAGTCATGGCTTTTTCCTTGGCTATTGATGAATGAAACTAAGCAGACAGCTCTCATGGGTGGCGATTCAGGAAGCATACTATTGTTCTGTTAAGGGCATACGAGCACTTAGGTTCTCACCGATATAAAGAGCTAATCCTAGAGCGAGCAATTCGCACTGCTCTTACACCTGCTCGTTGACGCGCAGACGCAAAATGACTACATTAATAACCAATCAGTCATTAAAAATGTCCCCTCAAAATTCCCCTGAAAGCGCTTCGTCGCCCTCCCCAGCCAAACGCGAGCGCCGCAAGCAAGCCCGTCCTGGCGAGTTGCTGGCTGCAGCGTTGGATTTATTTGTTGAAAAGGGCTTTGCCGCCACCCGCGCCGAAGAAGTAGCGCGCCGTGCAGGGGTCTCCAAAGGCACGTTGTTTCTTTATTTTTCCAGCAAAGAAGAATTGTTCAAAGCCGTGGTGCGGAACAGCATTTCGGGTCACTTCCCTGTGTGGAATGCCGAGTTTGAAGCATTCACCGGATCAAGCGCCGAGTTACTGCGCCAATGCATGACCTTGTGGTGGACGCGCGTGGGTGCGACAAAAGCATCCGGCATTACCAAGCTGATGATGAGCGAGGCCAGCAACTTCCCCGAACTGGCGCTTTTTTATCAGCACGAAGTTATGGTGCCGGGGCAAACCTTAATACGGCGCATCTTGCAGCGAGGGGTAGATCGGGGCGAGTTTCGGCAGATAGATCTTCAATACGGCGTTTACAGCGTGCTAGCACCCATGATCTTTTTGATGACCCGCAAACACTCTATGGGCTGCTGTGGAGGTGCAGTGGACGATATCGTGCCTGAGCTCTACATCGCGGCTCAGGTAGACACCTTGCTTCATGGCCTGTGCTACTCCCCCAAAAGCAAAGCACACACTCTAAAGAAAGCTCAGTAAACATGAACCGCTGGATAAAATGGGCCCTAGCGGCTCTGCTACTCGGACTCTTGACTGCAAGCATTGTGCGCACTCTCTCCGAACGCGAAACCAAACAACAAGCGCTGAGTGCCCAAATCGCACAACCCAAACAAACCGTGGTTGAGCTTGCCACCACCGATGTAGTGCAAGCCCGAACACAGACCTTGTCGCTGGACCTTCCTATTACAGGCGCCCTCAAAGCGGTGAACTCAGCCATGGTCAAGGCCAAAGTGGCTGGGGAATTGCAGGGATTGACACTGCGCGAAGGCGACCAAATACAGGCCGGGCAGTTCATCGCACGGGTAGATGCCACCGAATACTTGGCGCGCGTGCAACAGGCACAAGAGCAGGCCGATGCGGCCAAAACCCAGATTGACATCGCCCAACGCCAGTTTGACAACAACCACGCCTTGGTAGATCAGGGCTTTATTTCCAAAACCGCACTGGACGCATCTGCCAGCACCTTGGCTGGGGCGCAGGCCACGCATAAGGCCGCGTTATCGGGCGTGGACGTGGCCAAGAAGTCATTGGATGACACCGTGCTGCGCTCCCCCATCAATGGCTGGGTAGCGCAGCGACTGGCCCAACCGGGCGAGCGCGTGGCGATTGAAGCGCGTGTGATTGAGGTGGTGGATTTGAACCGTCTTGAACTTGAGATCACCTTAAGCGCGAGTGAGTCGCTCAGCGTCAAGGTAGGGCAAAACGCCGTACTGCAAGTCGATGGTACAGGCCAGTCCATCGCGGCACGTGTGGTGCGCATCAGTCCCAGTACCCAGGCGGGTGGCCGCAGCGTGCTGGCCTACCTGAGCGTGGATTCCAGCGTGGCGACCAACGTGGGTTTGCGCCAGGGCTTGTTTGCTCAAGGCAGCCTGGACACAGGTCGGCTGAGCGGCCTATCGGTTCCGCTAAGTGCAGTGCGCACGGACAAGCCATCGCCCTATGTCCAAACCCTTGAAAACGAGCAGGTCGTTCACCACGAGATTGAACTCGGAAAACGCGGCCAAGCCCAGGGGGAGGCGATGGTGATCGTCAAAGGCCTGGCAGAAAACAGCGTCGTGATTCGAAGTCAGGTCGGCCCCTTGCGTGCAGGCACGGCGGTGCGCATCACCCAAGCCACCCGAGAGGCGCGCTAAGCCATGTGGTTCACCCAAGTCAGCCTGAAAAACCCGGTGTTCGCCACCATGATGATGCTCGCCATCGTGGTGCTGGGCCTGTTTTCTTACCAGCGTTTGCAGGTCGATCAGTTTCCCAATATCGACTTGCCGGTGGTAGTGATCACCACCGAATACCCCGGCGCTTCGCCCGAAATCGTGGAAAGTGAAGTTACAAAAAAAGTGGAAGAAGGTGTTAACTCCATTGCAGGCATCAGTGCGTTAACTTCGCGAAGCTACGAAGGTCGATCTGTGGTCATCATGGAGTTTCAGCTTCATATCAATGGACGCAAGGCGGCCGATGACGTACGAGAAAAAATCGGTGTCATCCGCCCCACGTTTCGTGACGAAGTGAAAGAGCCGAGTGTGCTGCGCTTTGATCCGTCAAACCGGGCTATTTGGTCGTTGGCTGTGCTGCCAGAAGCTGGCAAGGGTAAGCCACTCAATGAGGTTGAACTCACCAACTGGGCCGATCAGGTGCTCAAGAAACGTCTGGAAAACGTGCGCGGTGTCGGTTCGGTCAGTCTGGTTGGCGGAGCAAAGCGGGAGATCAATCTCTACCTGCAACCTCAGGCGATGGAAGCCTACGGCATCACGCCTGAGCAGGTAGTGGCCGCGGTGAAGGGCGAGAACCAGAACCTGCCTGTGGGCGCTATCCGCAACCTGGCGCAAGAGCGTGTGGTGCAGATTGATGCCCGCATGCAGCGGCCCGAAGACTTTGGCCGCATCATCGTGGCACGCAAAGGGCTGATCGGAACAGGTGCGCCTGTTCGGCTGGACCAGATCGCCACAGTGAAAGACGGTGCTCAAGAGCTGGACAGCTTAGCGCTCTACAACGGCCAGCGCACACTACTTCTCACGGTTCAAAAGTCGCAGGACGAGAACACCATCGACGTGGTGAACAAACTGCACGAGGCTGTCGCCAGCATGCAAGCATTACTTCCACCAGGTGTGCGGCTGGAACCCGTAACCGATGGTTCACGCCCCATTCGCGTATCCGTAGACAATGTGCGCCGCACCTTAATTGAAGGGGCCTTGCTCACGGTACTCATTGTGTTTTTATTTCTGAACTCCTGGCGCTCTACTGTCATCACCGGTCTGACACTGCCCATCTCGCTCATCGGCACTTTTCTCTTCATGTATTTGTTTGGCTTCACCATCAATATGGTCACGCTGATGGCGCTCTCGCTATGCGTGGGACTGCTGATTGACGATGCGATTGTCGTGCGCGAGAACATCGTTCGTCATGTGCAAATGGGCAAAAATCCATATAACGCGGCCATGGACGGAACGCAGGAAATCGGCCTAGCGGTGCTGGCAACCACCTTCTCCATCGTGGCGGTATTTTTGCCCATCGGTTTCATGGGCGGCATCATCGGCAAGTTTTTTCATGAGTTTGGCGTCACCATCGTCGCGGCAGTTCTGATCTCCATGTTCGTCAGCTTCACACTTGATCCCATGCTCTCCAGCATCTGGCATGACCCAAGCATCGAGGCCCATGGCAAGCGCCACATCCCCGTCACTTTTTATGACAAAACCATTGGCCGGGTGACCGGCTGGTTTGATCACGCCACGAGCCTATTGGTAGAGGCGTACCAAAGCGTTTTGCGTTGGGCACTGCACCATAAACTAACAACTGTTTTACTGGCAGTGGCCATCTTTGTCACCAGCCTTTTCATGGTACCTCTACTCGGTACCGAATTCGTACCCAAGGCGGATTTTTCAGAAACCTCCCTGAACTTTTACACCCCTGAGGGATCGTCTCTGGAG
>CANCAO010000186.1 GCA_947374105.1 Comamonadaceae bacterium
CCTTCAATAGAAATACCGGCTTTTTGCAAGACCTGTAAACCCAAAGGATTGGGCTTTTGGTTCTCGCGCGGGCTGCTGCCCGCCGAATAGGCGTTGAAGCGGCCACGGCCCATGGCGTTAAGCAGGGCTTCGGCCAAGATGCTGCGCGCGGAGTTGTGCGTGCAAAGGAACAGGACGTTCAAGGGGTGGTTGGTGTGGGTCATGGTGTTGTATTAGCAGCAGGAGGATTGGGAGGTGTTGGGGCCACAGCAGGCTGCCTTTGCGACGGGGGCGGCTGCCGGAGCGCAGCATGCAGATTGATCTGCAGAGACGGCTGGCGTGCAGCGCGCGTCAGCCTCGACCGCCCTGGTGCTTTCGTTGAACACGGGAATGTTGCCCAGGGTGTGGAAATGCTCCCACGCGATGCCTTGTGGGTCTGTCACCCAATGCTTTTCACTGCGGGCGTAGCAGCAGGTGGTGGCGCCTTCGTCGAGCAGGGTCATGTCGGCGGATTCGGCGCGGGCTTTGAGCTCGGACAGTTCCGATGCGTCGTCCACTTGGAAGCCCATATGGTCCAGGCCTGGCTTGTCGCCGCGCGTGGAGATCGCAAAGTTCACACGCGGGTCGTCAAGCATCCATTTGGCGTAGTCGGCCTCGACGCGGGCAGGCTCGGCGGCAAAGAGTTTGGAGTAAAAACCAATGCTCTTGACCAAGTCGTCAACATGCATATGAACGTGAAATCTTTTCATGGGGCTCTCCTTTGTGTGTGGGTTTAGCAGTCGCAAGCCGCCGCCTCTGGGCTCAGGCAAGCGGCTCCTTGGCAGCAGTTTTCGGTGAGGTAGTTCAGCAGTTCGTTCATGGTGACGAACGACGCGCGGTAGATCAGGTTGCGCCCTTGGCGCTCCTGGCTGATGAGCCCGGCGTGGACGAGTTCTTTGAGGTGGAAAGACAGCGTGTTGGGCGCGACCTCCAGTTGATCGGCCAGGATTCCCGGCGTGAGCCCGTCATTGCCTGCCACGACCAACGCGCGGAAGACTCGCAGGCGGACTTCTTGGGCCAAGGCGGCGAGGGCGCGGACAATGTCGACTTCTTTCATAGAACAACTATACAACAATAATTGAATTATCGTAAAGTTCTTTGACCGAGTGGGTTGCCAAACAGTCAGCGGCGTCGCTTGGCGACGACGATCGGAATAATTAAACAAACGACACACGAGATGTTCCTGGTCCCGTGGACTGCCAAGCCGCCGGTTGGAGTGCTTGCTATTCAAGCGCTGTTGTGACAAAGGTCAGGTTTTGGGGTAATCACGGGTTACCTATCTCCCTCAAGCCTTGCATGATGCATGCTGGCAAATAAGAAGCGTATGCAGGGCGCAAGAGAAAATTTGGCCTCATTCTTGCTTATACTTTTCGCATCATTCCCTTTTAATTGGAAACCTCATGAACAAGCGTTTTTTACTGAAATCTTCCGTAGCGTTAGCCACTGTGTTCAGCATCGGCGTGTCACTCGCACAAACCACTCCGCTTAAATTTCAGCTTGATTGGCGTTTTGAGGGCCCGGCTGCCCTGTTCCTGACACCGGCTGCCAAGGGGTACTTCAAAGCTGCTAATTTGGATGTGACGATTGATGCGGGCAACGGATCCGGTGGCACAGTCACCCGCGTGGCTTCAGGCGCTTACGACATTGGATTTGCCGACCTTGCCGCGCTGATGGAGTTCCACGCTAACAACCCGGACGCGCCCAACAAGCCTGTAGCCGTGATGATGGTTTACAACGATACGCCTGCTTCTGTGATGGCGCTTAAAAAATCGGGCATCAAAACCCCTGCTGATCTGAACGGCAAGAAGCTCGGTGCACCGGTATTTGACGCGGGTCGTAAGGCTTTCCCGATTTTTGCTAAAGCCAACAACATCAGCGGCGTGCAGTGGACGGCGATGGACCCTCCATTGCGCGAAACCATGCTGGCACGCGGTGATGTGGACGCCATCACAGGTTTTACCTTCACCTCGCTGTTGAATTTGGAAGCGCGCGGCGTCAAGGCTGAAGACGTGGTGGTTATGCCTTACGCCAGCCACGGCGTGAAGTTGTACGGCAACGTCATCATTGCGTCGCCGAAGCTGATCAAGGAGAACCCAGCGGCTGTGAAAGCTTTCTTGGTGGCCTTTGCCAAAGGTGCTAAAGAGGTGATGGCCAATCCGGCTGGCGCTATTGCCGATGTGAAAGCGCGTGACGGCATCATCAACGCCGAGCTGGAAACCCGCCGCCTCAAGCTGGCCATTGACACCGCTATCAATAGCCCCAACGCCCGCAGCGAGGGCTTTGGGCAGATCAATCCGGGGCGCCTGTCCCTGATGGCCTCGCAAGTGTCCGACGCTTTCAACACCAAGAGCCGTGTGAACGCGGATGCGGTCTGGAATGGCTCATTTTTGCCCACCAAGGCTGAGCTGAACGTGCTGCCCGCCAAGTGATGAGCGCGAAACCCGACCCCGCCTCGTTTGTTGATTTTCAGGATGTTTGGCTGGCTTACAACGAGGAGCTGCTGGCACAAAACAACTTCGCGGTAGAGGCTATTGACCTGAAGGTGCGGCCCGGCGAATTCATCGCTATCGTCGGCCCCTCGGGCTGTGGCAAGTCTACTTTCATGAAGCTGGCCACGGGGCTGAAGATGCCATCTATGGGCCGTATTCTGATTGATGGGCAGCCAGTGACGGGGCCGCTGAAGATCTCCGGCATGGCGTTTCAGGCCCCCTCGCTGTTGCCTTGGCGCACCACGGTGGACAATGTGCTGTTGCCCTTGGAGATCGTCGAGCCCTATCGCAGCCAGTTCAAAGCCAAGCGCAAAGAGTTTGAAGAACGGGCTCGCCGCTTGTTGCAAAAAGTGGGACTGGGCGGTTATGAAGACAAATTTCCGTGGCAACTCTCGGGCGGCATGCAGCAGCGGGCCAGCATCTGCCGGGCACTAATTCATGAGCCCAAAATGCTGCTGCTCGATGAGCCTTTTGGTGCGCTGGACGCCTTCACCCGTGAAGACCTCTGGTGCATCTTGCGCGACTTGTGGACCGAGCAACAGTTCAACGTGATTTTGGTCACGCACGATTTGCGCGAGTCGGTCTTTTTGGCTGATACGGTGTACGTCATGAGCCAAAGCCCAGGTCGATTTGTTGTCAAGCGTGAGATTGAGCTGCCGCGCCCGCGTGAGCTTGAGCTGACCTACACCAAAGAATTTACCGATATCGTGTTGGAGTTGCGCGGCCACATTGGTGCATTTCGCAAGCCCATCACCTCTGCCGTTTAAAACACGCCATGAATAAAAAACAAGTTGAGTTGTGGTCTCCGTGGATTTTGTTGGTAACGGTGATTGCGCTATGGCAAATCATTTGCTCGGTCTTCAGTATTTCCGAGTTCATTTTCCCCAGCCCTTTGCGCATTTGGAACCAAACGTTGGAGTACAAAGAGTTGATTGCTGGCCACGCCTGGCGCACCTTTTGGGTGACGATGGTGGGCTTTGGCATTGCCATCATTGTGGGCGTGATGTTGGGGTTTTTAATCGGCAGTTCGCGTCTGGCTTATTCCGCTATTTACCCACTGATGACAGCGTTTAACGCGCTACCTAAAGCGGCGTTTGTGCCCATTTTGGTGGTGTGGTTTGGTATTGGTGTTGGACCTGCGATTCTCACGGCCTTTCTCATCTCATTCTTCCCTATCATGGTCAACATCGCCACTGGCTTGGCTACGCTGGAGCCGGAGCTCGAAGACGTGTTGCGTGTACTGGGTGCGAAGCGTTGGGACGTGCTGATCAAGGTCGGCCTGCCGCGCTCTATGCCTTACTTTTATGCCTCGCTCAAAGTGGCCATTACGCTGGCTTTTGTGGGCACCACGGTATCTGAGATGACCGCTGCGAACGAGGGGATTGGCTACCTGCTGATTTCTGCCGGATCGGCCATGCAGATGGGGCTGGCCTTTAGTGGGTTGGTGGTGGTGGGCGCGATGGCTATGGCCATGTACGAGTTGTTCAGCTTCATCGAAAAGCATACGACAGGCTGGGCACATCGGGGCTCGCAAGGTCACTAATCCGTAGGCCACCGACATCACCTATGGGTTGGCGCGCTACTCTCGATCTTGACTACGCCCTGAGCGAGGGTAAGACCGGGGTGCACTACCTGCACACAGGACCACTGCGCCTGCTCAAAAGTCTGTACCCGGAAGGCGATGCGGTGTGCCATAACGTGTTGGTCCACCCCCCCGGTGGACTGGTAGGCGGCGACACGCTGGAGATCAATATCCGCGTCGGCAAAGAAGCCCACGCGCTCATTACCACGCCAGGGGCTACCCGTTTTTACCGGTCGCTGGGCGCGCCGGCCACGCAAGCCGTGCACGCCCAACTGGAGGAGGGTGCCCGGCTCGAATGGTTGCCCCTGGAAGCACTGGCCTATGACCAGTGCCAAGCCTGCAACCGCGCGATTTTCGAGCTGGCCCCTAGTGCGGAGCTGATGGGCTGGGACATCACCGCGCTAGGCCTGCCCATGGCTCAGTTGCCGTTTGAGCGCGGCAGCTTCTCGCAGCACATCGAGGTGCCTGGTGTGTGGCTTGAGCAGGGACGTATTGATGCCACGGATTCGCGTCTGATGAACGGCCCTTTAGGTTTGGCGGGTCACCGTTGCATGGCGACTTTGTTTTTTGTCTCGGGGCGTGCCATCTCCCGTGAT
>CANCAO010000187.1 GCA_947374105.1 Comamonadaceae bacterium
CTTGCGAGCCCGTTCGGTGGTGGAGGGAGATTTGCTGTAGCCCACGACAGTTTTAACCAAGCCTGCTCGTTTGAGGGCCAATGCGAACGAGCCGCCCATCAGGCCGCAGCCGATTAATCCAAGTTGCTCAAACATCATGACTCACCCACTGGGTAATTACCCAAGACCTTGTAGAAAGCGCATAGCGCTTTCAATTCATTCAATGCCGTGCTGACATGCGCTTGTGACAGATGGCCTTGAATATCGAGATAGAAATAGTAGTCCCACTGCCCAGAGCGGGCGGGGCGGGATTCAAAACGGGTCATGGAGACACCGTGGTTTTTGAGGGGTACGAGCAGGTCATGTACCGCGCCAGGTCGATTGGGCACGGAGACGATGAGGCTGATGCAGTCTTTGCCCGAAGCTGCAGGTGCGGCTAAGGTTTGCGGCAGGCAGACCACAGCAAAGCGGGTGCGATTGAAGGCGTCGTCTTGGATAGCGTGTGACGCAATGTGCAGACCAAATTCAGAACCAGCACGCTCACTGGCAATAGCGGCCCAAGCAGGGTTGGTGGCGGCTAGGCGTGCACCTTCGGCATTGCTGGAGGCGGCATTGCGCTGGGCCTTGGGCAGGTGGGTGTTGAGCCAGTTCTGGCACTGGGCTAGGGCTTGCGGGTGTGCGTAAACCGCCTCGATGCCTTCGAGCGAATTGCTGAGCCGCAACAGGTTGTGGCGCACCAAAAGGCTGGTTTCGCCGATCACGTGCAACGGCGATGTCAAAAACAAATCGAGCGAGCGGGATATCACGCCTTCGGTGGAGTTTTCCATCGGCACCACGCCAAACTCGGCGCTGCCTGCTGCCGTGGCACGAAACACTTCGTCCAAGTTACTGCAAGGAATGCGCTCGATGCTGGAGCCAAAAAATTGCAAGGCGGCTTGTTCGCTGAAGGTGCCGTTTGGGCCCAGATAAGCGACCCGCTGGTTCGCTTCCAGTGCCCGGCAAGCCGACATGACTTCGCGCCAGATGAAGCCAATGCTGTCGCGCTTGAGGGGACCGGGGTTGCTTGACTGTAGGTTGTTGATGACTTGGGTTTCCCGCTCAGGGCGGAACACGGCAGAACCTTCGCCGCGTTTGATCTCGCCCACTTCATGGGCCAGTGCCGCACGTCGGTTGATCAAGGCCAGCAAGTCCTGGTCAAGTGCGTCAATTTGGATACGCAGATCGGATAAGGATTTAGTCATCGGTGTGCGAGGGGTTGTCAGCTAGCGCTGCGTTCAAATTCTTGCATGTAGGCCACCAGCGCCTGCACGCCTTGGAGTGGCATGGCGTTGTACAGGCTGGCGCGCATGCCGCCGACTGACTTGTGGCCCTTGAGTTGCAGCAGGCCGTGCGCACGCGCACCCGCCAAAAAGGCGTCGTTGCGGGATTCGTCACGCAGGAAAAATGGCACGTTCATGCGGGAGCGGCAATCTTGTGCAACCCGGTTAACGTAGAGCGATGACTGGTCAATGGCCTCGTACAGGAGCTTGGATTTTTCGATGTTGCGTGCTTCCATTGCAGCGACACCACCCTGTAATTTGAGCCATTTGAAGGTCAGACCCGCCATGTAGATAGCGTAGGTGGGGGGCGTGTTGTACATTGACTGGTGATCAGCCACGGTGCGATAGTCAAAGGCGCTGGGGCAGCCGGACAGGGCGTGGCCAAGCAGATCGTCACGCACCACCACCAGCGTCAAACCGGCGGGGCCGATGTTTTTTTGCGCGCCGCCAAAGGCTGCGCCCACTCGTGACCAATCCACCGGGCGAGACGCTACATGAGATGAAAAATCAATCACCAGCGGCGCTTGGCAACCCAGAGTCTTTAGGTCGGGAAGGGTGTGAAACTCCACGCCGTGGATGGTCTCGTTGGAACAAATGTGCACGTAACGGGCGTCTGTGCTGAGCTGCCAGTCTGCCGGCTTGGGCAGGAGCGTGTGCCCGTCGGCCTCGCTATTAGCTGCGATGTTTACGTGGCAGTATTTGCGCGCTTCTTTCTGGGATTTCTGACTCCAACTCCCTGTGACGACGAAGTCAACCGTTTCTCCGCGAGACAGGTTGAGTGGCACGATGGCGTTTTCTGCCAGACCGCCGCCCTGCATGAACAGGATGTGAAAGTTCTGAGGAATGGCCAGCAACTCACGCAAATCGGCTTGCGCCTGCTCGTAGATGCTGATGAACTCCTTGGAGCGGTGGCTCATCTCCATCACGCTCATGCCGCTGCCATGCCAGTCCAGCATCTCGCTGGCGGCTTGCGTCAATACCTCGGGCGGCATAGCGCCCGGCCCGGCTGAGAAGTTGTAGGGGCGCGTCATCAGACCTCGTCTTCTTCGCTGGCCCCTTCACCATCGGTCGGGTTGGCGTCGTTCTCAACAATGCGTTGCAACCCGCTGAGTTTGGAGCCTTCGTCCAAGCCAATCAGGGTCACGCCTTGTGTGGCGCGGCCAAGCTCGCGGATTTCGCTGACTCGGGTGCGCACCAGCACGCCCTTGTCGGTGATGAGCATGATTTCGTCGTCGGCATGCACCAGCGTGGCGGCGACAACTTTGCCGTTGCGCTCGGACTGGGTGATGGCAATCATGCCCTTGGTGCCCCGGCCATGGCGGGTGTACTCTGTGATGCTGGTGCGTTTGCCGTAGCCATTGACCGTGGCGGTCAGTACGCTTTGTTGCTCGTCTTCGGCCACCAGCATGGCGATAACGCTTTGACCTTCGTCCAGCATCATGCCGCGCACACCACGGGCGCTGCGGCCTAGGGGGCGAACATCGTTTTCGTCAAATCGCACTGCTTTACCGCCGTCGCTGAACAGCATCACGTCGTGCTGGCCGTCGGTCAGTGCTGCACCGATGAGGTAGTCGCCCTCGTCCAAGTTGACGGCGATGATGCCGCCTTTGCGCGGGTTGTTGAACTCGTCGAGTGCCGTCTTCTTGACCGTGCCCATGCTGGTGGCCATGAATACGTACTGGTCGGCAGGGAAGCTGCGGTGCGTGCCCGTCAGCGGCAGCACGACGTTGATTTTTTCACCCTCTTGCAAGGGGAACATGTTGACGATGGGGCGGCCGCGTGAACCACGCGATCCCGCAGGCACTTCCCAGACTTTGAGCCAGTACAGCCGGCCCCGGTTGGAGAAGCACAGGATGTAGTCGTGCGTGTTGGCAATGAAGAGTTGATCAACCCAATCGTCTTCTTTGGTCGCTGTGGCTTGCTTGCCACGGCCACCGCGTTTTTGGGCGCGGTATTCGGAGAGTGGTTGGCTCTTGATATAGCCACTGTGGCTGAGCGTGACCACCATGTCTGTGGGGGTGATCAAGTCTTCGGTGCTCAAATCGAA
Organism: Comamonadaceae bacterium; assembly: GCA_947374105.1. Classification (GTDB taxonomy): domain Bacteria; phylum Pseudomonadota; class Gammaproteobacteria; order Burkholderiales; family Burkholderiaceae_C; genus CANCDA01. Next base: position 3,346 of record CANCAO010000187.1, read on the forward strand.
CGAGCTGTGTTCCACCTGGCTGCGTCGTGCGCCAATTTTGCCTTGGCCAAACTCTTGTTTGATGGCACCCAGCTCTTCTGTGATGATGACCGAGACACGGGCCGGTTTGGCCAGAATGTCGAGTAAGTCCTCAATCTCAGCCATCACCTCTTTGTATTCGACCACGATCTTGTCTTGCTCCAGGCCAGTCAAGCGTTGCAAGCGCATTTGTAAAATTTCTTGCGCCTGCGTGTCAGACAGGCGATACAAACCGTCGCCACCCATGCCGAATTCTTTTTCCAGTCCGTCGGGTCGGTAGTCGTCGGCATTGACGACGCCGCCGTCGGTACGGGTGCGAGTGAGCATCTCTCGCACCAGCTTGCTGTCCCATGCGCGCGTCATCAACTCGGCCTTGGCCACGGGGGGCGTTGGTGCATTGCGAATAATCGCGATGAAGTCGTCAATGTTGGCCAGTGCGACAGCCAAGCCTTCTAGCACGTGGCCACGTTCGCGTGATTTGCGCAGGGTGAAGACGGTGCGGCGTGTCACCACCTCACGACGATGCTCCAAGAAGACCGAGATCAAGTCCTTCAAGTTGCATAGCTTGGGCTGGCCATTGATCAAGGCCACCATGTTCATGCCGAAGGTGTCTTGCAACTGGGTTTGCTTGTACAGATTGTTCAGCACCACCTCGGGCACTTCGCCGCGCTTCAACTCAATCACCAAGCGCATGCCGGACTTGTCCGATTCGTCCTGGATGTGGCTGATGCCTTCAATCTTCTTCTCGTGCACCAGCTCGGCCATGCGCTCTTGCAGGGTCTTTTTATTCACCTGGTAGGGCAGCTCGTCCACGATGATGGCTTGGCGTTGACCTTTGTCGATGTCTTCAAAGTGGCACTTGGCGCGCATCACCACGCGGCCACGGCCCGTGCGGTAGCCGTCCTTCACGCCATTGATGCCGTAAATAATGCCGGCTGTGGGGAAATCAGGCGCCGGCACGATGTCCATCAGATCGTCGATGGTGGCCTCGGGATGGCGCAGCAGGTGCAGGCAGGCGTCCACCACTTCATTGAGGTTATGTGGCGGAATGTTGGTGGCCATGCCCACCGCAATGCCGCCCGAGCCGTTGACCAACAAGTTGGGTAGTCGGGTCGGCATGACCAGCGGTTCTTTCTCGGAGCCGTCGTAGTTGGGGCCGAAATCAACGGTTTCCTTGTCCAGATCCGCCAACAACTCATGTGCGATTTTGGCCAGCCGAATTTCGGTGTAACGCATAGCGGCGGCGTTGTCGCCATCGACCGAGCCGAAGTTGCCCTGACCATCCACCAGCATGTGACGCATGGAAAA
>CANCAO010000188.1 GCA_947374105.1 Comamonadaceae bacterium
AGCCACACATTGAAGTGGACATATTTTCTCCCCTGTCGATACTGAGAACCATGCAGAAAAAGAGGTTCTGTTCTTCGCTTTAACCAAGTGGTGACGAATAAGAATTCATCTGTATTGGAATCTTGGCTTTGAGGTTTGCCACAGTTCCGCAGGGGCGGGTCAATTCTTAAGTTTTAAGGTTTCAGTCGGGTTTCTGCAATTCGTTCTGTCATCTGTTCAAGGTGGCAGATTGTTTGGCCTAACCGGAGACTTTGAAATGAACTCACTTTATTTGGCAACTCGCAAGTTCCTGCGTGACGAGGAGGGCGTGACGATCATTGAGTACGCCTTGATCGCCGCACTGATTGCCGTGGCATCGGCCATCATCATTGGGACACTCGGTACAAAACTCAACGCGATTTTCACAACCATTTGTACCAAAGTTAATAGCAACGTTGCTTGCTAATTCACAGGGAAGGGAGGACGGTACAAGAGTGTCGTCTGTTTGAGGGGGCGGGTGAAGAGAGCTGCATTAGACAGCGCGATCTTTACCCACCACATGTCATTTATTTAGGGAGCGTTCTGATGGCCTTCGATATCACTCCAACAACCTGGCAGCTATGGTGTTTGGCAACACTGGCGTTGCTCATGGTGATGGTTGTGGACTCAGATGTCCGTGAATCGCGCATCCCCAATGTGTTGGTGCTACTCATCCTGTGTGCTGGTTTCTCGCTCAACGTGTTTGGGCCAGCCAACGGACGCGAAGGACTGCTCAGCCACTTTCCAGGCGCCTTGGGTGCGGGTCGCGCTTTGTTCGGTGCGCTGCTTGGCTTCGCACTGCTTTTGCCTTTTTATATGTTCCACGCCATGGGGGCGGGTGACATCAAGCTCATGTCGGCACTCGGTATCTTTGTCGGGCCGGTGGAAGTCATCGGGCTTGTCTTGTTTGTGCTCATGGCGGGTGGTGTGCTTGCCGTCGTGCGCATGGTCTTACGTGGAAATTCACGCTGGGTATTGGGCAACGTGAAATTGGTGTTGAGTGGCCTCACCGGCGGCACAAAGCGATTTGACCCAGCCACACAGTCTGCTGATCGCATGCCCTATGCCTTGGCCTTTGCAGGTGGCCTAGGGGTCTATGCCTACTGGCGGCTCAGCGGTGGCGCGCCACTCATTGCCTTCTGATGCCTGACATCAAGCACTAACAAAGCCCATCATGTTCGCCGAATCATTACCCTTACGTGCCATTGCCAGTTCGACGGATCCGGTTCGTCAGACAAGCACAGACACGAATGGGCTGCCAGAAACTTTTTTGGTTGATTTGCTGCTGCGGCATTTTTCTCGAATCGGCGAACTTCGGCTGTTTGAAGTTTCACTACGTTTGTGCTTGAGCGGGCAACGAATTGAAGCCTTGCTCAAGAACATGCGTGAACTCCATTTGCTTAAAGTGTCCAGTCGCGGCACGTTTGAAGGCGATGTCAGTTACACCTTGACTGAACTGGGGCACTCGCGTGCCAACCTGGCTTATGAGAAGTGTCACTACGTCGGCCCAGCCCCTGTCACGCTAGACGAATATGCCGCCCGTGTGAGCGATCAAAGCCTTCGTCTGAACACTACAACAGCTCCACAGCTTAAAGAAGCGATGGGCGACATGGTCATCAACGATAGCTTGTTGCCAAGCTTGGGCAGTGCGCTGAACTCTGGCAAAGCCATTTATCTGTATGGCCCCAGTGGCAGCGGGAAAACTTACCTGGCCGAGCACCTCGTCAAAACACTCAAAGGCCACATATGGGTGCCGCACGCTGTTTACGTTGCCGGCGAAGTCATTCAGGTTTTTGACCCCATGGTGCATCGTGCTGTTCAGGATGGATCGCCGATGGCAGAGCGGAGTCTTAGTCGTGAGTCCACGCCCGACGGACGTTGGGTGCGAACTGAACGCCCTGTTGTCATGACGGGTGGCGAGCTCACTCTGCAATTACTTGAGCTTGAGTTTGACCCTGTCAGTCGGCTGTACGTGGCGCCACTGCAGATGAAAGCCAACAACGGCATTCTCGTTATTGATGACTTGGGGCGTCAGAGAATCAGCCCCCGCGAGTTGTTGAATCGGTGGATTGTTCCTTTGGATCGTCACGTGGACTACCTCAGTTTGCACACGGGCGGCAAGTTCAAAGTGCCCTTCGATGTGACCGTGATTTTTTCCTCCAACTTGACGCCGGACGAATTGACAGACGCCGCCTTTGCAAGACGCCTGGGCTACAAAATTCACATCGACGAATTGGAAAAAAAGGCCTATCGAGAAGTGTTCTTGCAGGCTTGCCAACGTGCAGGCATTGAGTTCAACACACAAGCCTTTGACTTCATGGTCAATGAACTGCACCCCAAGTATGAGCAGGCCTATTTGCCCTGTATTCCCTATGACGTGATCAGCAAGATCCGAGACCGAACCCTCTACTTGGGGGAGTTGCCCCGCCTCAATCAGGAGCTCATGGCGTGGGCATGGAAGTTGTATTTTGGAAGTGGCGATCGTCCACAACCTGGAAAGATTCATAGCACTGAAAGTAAGGAAGGCCCAAAATGAAAAGCACACGCGCAATTGTCATGATCCTGCTGTCTCTTCTGGCTGGGGCCGCTGCGGTGGTCATGGCCGCACGATGGGTCGGGCAGCAATCGGCAGAAAACACGACCTCGGTCATCGTCGCAACCCGTGATCTTGACTTGGGAGCCCCTTTGAACGCGAGCATGTTCCAGGTGGTTCTTTGGCCGTCGGGAGCCCTGCCTACAGGTTCATTTAAAGAGCAAAAGTTGCTTGAGGGACGGGTGGTTCGTTCACCCATCTTCAAGGGTGAACCCATTCTGGAGCCCAAGCTGGCCCCTGAGGGCACCAAGGGCGGGCTGACCTCGATCATTGCGGGTGGCAAGCGCGCCATCAGCGTCAAGGTGAATGAAATCGTGGGCGTGGCTGGTTTTGCCTTGCCAGGCAGCTTTGTTGACATCATGGTCAACACCATGGATGGCAAAGACAAAGCGGTTTCGAAAATCGTTTTGAAACGCATTTTGGTACTGGCCGTTGCGCAAGAGGCCAACCGCGATGAAACCAAGCCCAAAGTGGTCAGCGCGGTCACGTTGGAAGTTGCGCCTGAAGAGGCTGAAAAAATTGACTTGGCGCGCAGCATCGGCACCTTGTCCTTGGTCTTGCGCAATCCGATTGACCGCAATGAAGACGAAACCGCAGGCATTCGGCGCGAAGATTTACTGAACAAACACGTTGATGCACCTGCTGTGATATCGGTTGCCATGCCCGCTCGGCCCATGCGAAAAGTCGTCACCGATGCGCGCCCCGCACCCCCAAGTACGGTGACGGTGGAGATGATCCGCGGTGTTCAAAAAGCCAACTCCGAATTCTGATGTCCAAGGGAGCCACAAAATGAAAAACTCACATTCAGCTCAGCGCAGCACATTGGCCTACGCCATTGGAAGAAGTCTGCTGTTCGCAATCACCTCAGGCCTCGCACTGTCAGGCCAGATTCAAGCGCAAACCGCCCCTCCCAAAGCGGCGATGATCAAAGGTGTAGCCACCTCGGCTGCGCCAGCTTCGTCGGTACCGATGACGGTAGCCAGCAGCGATTTTTCAAACATCGGGCCGGCCATGGAGTTGACGGTTGGCAAGTCCACGCTGATGCGGGTTCCCTCTGCTGTGGAGCGAATTTCTGTGGGCAACCCCAACACGGTTGATATCACACTGATCAGTCCAACTGAAATTTACCTCCTCGGCAAAAACTACGGCTCAACCAATATGGTGATCTGGCGTAAAGGCGGGGCCACCACAGCCATCGATGTGAACGTCAGCATCGACATTGGTCGCATGGACAAAAAACTGCGCGAACTCATGCCAGATGAGAAAAGCATCCGCGTCCATGCCGCCGCTGACTCCATCATCTTGAGCGGCTCAGTCTCCAGCGCCGTCAAGGCCAAGTTCGCCGAAGATGTTGCCAGCGCCTTTGTGCGCGACATCAACCGCGCGCTGGTTTTGCCCGTCATGGCGGGGGACGGAAAAGTCCAGTCCGGCACAACGCTTCCCACAGGTGCGGCCGTGACTGCGGCAACCGGTGCTGCCGGTGCCAAAGTGGTGAACCTGCTCACCGTGGACTCTGGTCAGCAGGTGATGCTGGAAGTCAAAGTGGCCGAGGTTTCTAAAACCTTGCTGGACAAACTCGGGGCCAGCATTGGCGTGAGTGCAGGAAATGGTGGGCTTAGTTATGGAATTTTGTCGAATTTTTTGAGTTCTGGAAAAGGGCTCTTCAGCATTACAGGTGACAACGGGAACACCCTGCGGGTCGATGCGCAAAAAGACGATGGGCTGATCAAAATTCTCGCCGAGCCCAACATCATCTCCATCAGCGGGCAAGAGGCCAGCTTTCTGGCTGGCGGCAAAATTTTCATCCACACGGCCAGCAGCAACACTGGCGGCTTTCCTGTTATCACCTTGACGGAAAAAGAGTTTGGCGTCGGACTCAAGTTCACACCCACGGTGCTGGAAGGTGGCCGCATTCACCTGAAGGTAGCCCCTGAAGTGTCGGAGCTGGCTCAAACCGGTTCGGCATTTACAACCATCGGCGGCGTAACGTCTGTGTTGCCCAGCATCACT
>CANCAO010000189.1 GCA_947374105.1 Comamonadaceae bacterium
CCATCTTCGGTGCCATCATCGGTGCCGGTGTCATCTCGATGCTGATTGCGCCTGTCGTCAGCCGAATGCTGCGCTTCTTCCCGCCAGTGGTCACTGGCACGGTGATTACCGTCATCGGCATCACGCTCATGCGCGTGGGTATCAACTGGATTTTTGGCAACCCCTTCGGCCCGACCGCGCCGTCCATCGTGAACCCTGAGCATGCGCAGTGGCTTAAGGACGTGGGTGCCGCAGCGTCTGCTGTGGGGGCCACGATACCGGCCATTCCCAAGGGCTTGACCCTTGCGCCGTCTATGCCAAACGCAGCTTATGCGCCGCTGTTCAATATCGGTATGTCCGCCTTTGTGCTGGTCAGCATCTTGCTCATCACGCGCTATTGCAAAGGTTTTGTCGGCAACATTGCTGTTCTTCTGGGCATCGTGGCTGGCGCGGTGGTCGCGGCTTTGATGGGCGTGATGAACTTCGACAAGGTCGCTAAGGCCGGCTGGTTCGAGATCGTGTTGCCCTTCCAGTTCGGCATGCCCACCTTTGACCCGGTCTTGATCCTGACTATGACGCTGGTCATGATTGTGGTGATGATCGAGTCCACCGGCATGTTCCTTGCCTTGGGCGACATCACCGGTCGCAAAGTCACGCAGCCCGACCTCACACGCGGCTTGCGGGTGGACGGCCTGGGCACTTTCATCGGCGGCATTTTCAACACTTTTCCCTACACCAGTTTTTCTCAAAACGTAGGCTTGGTGGGCGTGACGGGTGTGCGCAGCCGCTTTGTGTGCGTGGCAGCGGGTGTGATTTTGATCGTCATGGGTCTGCTTCCCAAACTCTCGGCGCTGGTGGAAGCCGTGCCGACCTACGTGCTGGGTGGCGCAGGTCTGGTGATGTTTGGCATGGTGGCCGCCACCGGCATTCGGATTCTGGCGGGCGTGGACTACACGAAGAACCGCAACAACCTATTCGTCGTCGCCATCTCCATCGGCTTTGGCATGATCCCCTTGATCGCCCCCAACTTCAAACAGTGGATGCCGCATGGCGTGCATGCCTTGATCGAAAGCGGTATCCTGCTCGCCTCGCTGGCGGCTGTGTTGTTGAATGTGTTTTTCAATGGTGTGAAATCGGATGCCGAAGCCGCCACTGATGCCGCGGCCCATACCCATGGTGCGGAATAATTTTTTAGTTGGAAGATTTGCATGACTTTGCCCGTGGCCGACGATAACGCCTACCCTCGTGATTTGATCGGCTACGGTCAAGACGTACCCCATGCCCGCTGGCCGGGCGGGGCACGCATCGCAGTACAGTTTGTTCTTAACTACGAAGAAGGCGCCGAGAACTGCGTGCTGCACGGCGACCCCGCCTCGGAGCAGTTTCTCTCGGAAATCGTGGGAGCTGCGGCCTATGAGGCCAGGCACCTGTCCATGGAATCGATGTATGAGTACGGCTCGCGCGCAGGTGTGTGGCGCATTCTGCGTGAGTTTGAAAAACGCGGCCTGTCCTTGACGGTATTTGGTGTCGCGATGGCTTTGCAGCGCAATCCTGACGTCACCCAAGCTTTTGCGGACTTGGGCCATGAAATTGCCTGCCATGGTTGGCGCTGGATTCATTACCAAAACATGGACGAGGCGACCGAGCGCGAACACATGCGCCTGGCCCTGGACACCATCCACAACGTGACCGGCCAGCCAGCCTTGGGCTGGTACACCGGGCGCGACTCCCCCAACACCCGCCGTCTGGTGGTGGAGCAAGGCGGTCTGGTTTATGACTCGGACTACTACGGCGATGACCTACCGTTTTGGACCACGGTGCAAACCTCAACGGGTGAGCAAAAACCGCACCTCATCGTGCCCTACACCCTGGACGCCAACGACATGCGCTTCGCCACGCCGCAGGGCTTTAACACCGGCGAGCAGTTTTATCAGTACCTGAAAGACAGCTTTGACGTCTTGTACGACGAAGGCGACCCGCAGGGGCTGGATCGACCCAAGATGCTGTCGGTAGGCATGCACTGCAGGCTGTTGGGCCGACCGGGGCGCATGCGCGCCTTGCAGCGGTTTCTGGATTACGTCCAATCGCACGACAAGGTCTGGATTTGCCGGCGCATTGACATCGCCAAGCACTGGATCAACACACATCCGTATCAGAGTGCACCATGACGTCCAAGTTGACTTTGCCGCAGCTCAATGCCCTGGACGCCGCCGCCTTTGTTCAGGTGCTTGGCGCTATATTTGAGCACTCGCCCTGGGTGGCCGAACGGGTGCTGATTCAGCGCCCTTTCGACTCCACACCGGCGCTGCACGCTGCCATGGTGGCCGCCATTGAGGCCGAGGGTTCTGAGGCGCAACTCACGCTGATCCGCGCACACCCCGAACTGGCAGGCAAGGCGGCGGTGCGTGGGGAACTTACTGAAGAGTCCAGCCGCGAACAAAGCGGCGCGGGTCTGGACCGCTGTAGCCCGCAGGAGTTTGCCGAGTTGCAAAGACTCAATACCCGCTACAACGAAAAGTTCGGATTCCCCTTCATCGTCGCCGTACGCGGCCACACCCGACATAGCATCATCGCCTTGATGGCACAGCGTCTGGACAACAGTGCGCAAGCAGAGCAAGGCGAATGCTTGCAGCAGATCTACAAAATTGGAAAGTTTCGGCTGGGAGATTTGCTGGCAGAGACTTAGTGGAAGCTAATTCGCAACTGGGTAGTGCCAGGTGGCAATGCGTCAAACACCAGCGCGGCACGAAATTCATCTATAGATTTAATGCGCACCGCTGTGGCTTTAGTGGTGACTGTCGCGCGCAAGGTTGCATTTTTTCCAGGCAAGGTCACGAATACAGTAAAGCCTGAAACAGATTCTTTATTGGTGTTTTTTACTGACACTTGCATCCTGTCATCGAGCCATTGCTGGTCTACCTGTACAGATTCACGTTGGCGCCACCAACGGGCAATTTCATCACCCCGAGCCACCCACAATCGATCACGATAGGTGGCAACTTTTCGGAGGTATTCCCCCATTGAACGCAACATCAGCCCACCTTCAACATAATTTTGCGAATGTACGGACAAAAGTCCAAACGAACCGCTGCGCAGGGTCAGGTCTAGGTCGTAATTCAAGATGGTGTTGACCTGCTCAGGGGTGAGCTTCATTTCAATGAAATCGATATCGTCGAGTTGCGTGCGTGGCAACACGACCAGAGCCTTGTCGGGCGGCAGTCCTGACTCTGAATCCGAGAAAAACGGCAGTCGGCCATCGCTAGCGCCTGGATCAGCCGCATGGTGCAATAGACCATACTTGCGGAGCAACAACTCGGTATTTTTGTCATACGATTCCAAGGGGGAGCGAAAACCTGTGGCCTCTTTAGTCTCCTCACCCAAGATACCCTGCATTTGCTGCTTCATGAACCGAATACGCTGCTCTTGCTCGCCTACGCTAACTCCTTTGAATCCAAAGTGCACGTCAGCGTGGTAGCCAATTTCGTGACCGCGCTTGATCAGGTCACGCACGACATCTGGAACCCGGGCCGCTTCAGAAGTCAAACTGTAAAACGTGCCCTTCAAGCCTTCGCGTTCTAAGTCTTGGGCAAAACTGGGGGCAGAGTAAAACATGTCTTCAGTGTCCATCTCAATCAGTTGAGATGCCACATAGCCGTTAGGCCAGGCAGCCTTGTAGGCATGCGGTTCACGACGAAGCCAGGCCAGCGTAGCGTCCAGTAACAGCAAGGCGTCATTGTTACTAAGCCAAGCGTTGTCTGGAGGCGAGAAATACGCCACACGACCTTTGCCCTTCTCATCGAAAGCCATGACGCCATTCGGCTCGATCTGCATACTGCGGGCCCAGCCCATCACTACAGCGGCTTCATGCTCCGCACTAATGCGCAACAAGCTGTCTTTGGAACTCACAATGGGCATGCGTCGCCCAGCAGGGATGGGCCAGCTAACAGGGCCATCACCGAAGGGCATAAAAAATGTATCGTCACTCAGTGGAAAGAAGCCATGGCTGCGCACATTAAAGGTGCTGTGCAAAAAGTCCATTCCCACAAACTTGCCCTGTTCATCACGTGTGCCCACCAAACCCGTGCCCAGCAAACTCCCACCAAGGATCGTGAAACGAGTGATAGAGGCGCGCTCTTGGGCATCTAATGCGACAGCCGTAGGCAAAATCAAAACACCAGGAGGTACGCCGGCCAAAAGCTCTTCTCGAGTCAAGTTTCTGGCGTGCTGTCCATACTTTCTCAAATAGGGCCGCCAACGTTTAATAATCTGCTCGTACGATTGCCCTTGAGACGTAAAAAACCTGTCTGTCGTGGGGCTACGGTAAACGTACAACAGACCGCCCACAGGCTCAGCGGCCCAAGCTGCCGTTATGCTCAGTATCAAGCACGCGAGCAACAATACAAGTTCGCACCTTGCGTACAAGAGTATGCGAAGACCGCAATGTGACAACGCTAAACCGCCAGACATTTTCATTGAGGAATTATTCTTCAAATTTCAACAGCCAGGTATATTTTCCAGCCATTGGGGCAGACCAAACGATAGCGGAACGCCAAGCATCAACTGGCATGACGGCTGGCAATTTATCGCCTTTTTGCTGAGGGTATAGACGGACACGGCTATTGCGGTT
>CANCAO010000190.1 GCA_947374105.1 Comamonadaceae bacterium
TCAGGCCCTGTGCGCAGTGTTGCAAAGCGGGGGCTGGCATGACGAGCTTACCGCCCTACCGGGCTACAGGCTGGTGCTTCCCTCCACATCGGGTCAGGTCTTGTCACTGAACAAAATACTTCCTTGGTGGCACTACGGCAGAGCGAAACTCCATTGAGATCCGTTGCTGAATCCGTTTAATTCAGGATATCGTCCTGAATTTGTTCTTTCAGCTTATGACTGGCGTGGAAAGTGACCACCCGACGGGCTTCAATCGGGATAGTCTCCCCCGTGCGTGGGTTGCGCCCGGGGCGCGGAGCCTTAGTGCGCATTTGAAAATTCCCAAAGCCTGAAATCTTCACATCAGTCCCTTCAACCAAGCTATCGGACATCAAATTAAAAAAGGCATCAATCATGTCTTTGGACTCGCGCTTGTTCAGCCCAATTTGCTCAAACAGCAATTCGGCTAACTGCGCTTTGGTGAGCGCAGGCGTTTCCAGGCTTTCAACGGTGATTTCCATAGTGTCCTTCTTATTTTGCCTTGTTGTTTTTACAAGGCTCAAGCCCGAAGTCGTGCACTCAGGCCACCCACCAACCGCGCCAGGATCGCTTGCACCGTGGTTTCGATCTGAGCCTCGGTCAAGCTGTCTTTATCGCTATTCAGGGTTAAGCGCAGTGCGAAACTTTTCTCGCCCGACGCGGGGGTTGAATCACCAGTGCCCTGGGTCAGCGTTTTGGCGCGGTACACATCGAACAATAACGCATCACGCAACAGACCCTCGGTGGGTGCAGCCCAGACGGCTTGCATCACCGCGTCGTGCGTAACGGATTCGGCCACAACAATGGCCAAGTCGCGCTCCACCGGCTGGTGCTTGAGCACCTCTTGGAAAACCGGCACATCACGCTGGAGCACAGCGTCAAGCTCCAGCTCAAACATCACCGGAGCTTGTGCCAGCTCGTAGCCCTGACGCCACTTGGGGTGTAACTCACCCACATAGCCAATGGCGCGGCCATTCAACACCACACGCGCACAACGGCCTGGGTGCATGGCAGGGTGCTCCACGGCTTCAAACACAGGCTTGTGGGGCGACAGCAAGGCCTGCACATCGCCCTTGACGTCGTAGAAGTCAATGGTTTGCGACTTTTGCCCCCACTGCAAAGCATTGGCCGGGCCATAGGCCAAACCAGCCACGCGCATCGGCTGGTGGAAACCTTCAACCGTGGTGTCGGTGTTTTTAACGCTGGCATCACGCAAGAACACGCGGCCCAACTCAAACACGCGCACGCGTGTTGCCTTGCGATCCAGATTGAACTTGAGGACTTGCAACAAGGAGCCGAGCAACGATGAGCGCATCACACTCATCTGGCTGGCAATGGGGTTGAGCAGCTTGATGGGGTTGGGGTTGCCCGCCAACTCATGTTCCCAACGCTCTTCAACAAAGCTGAAGTTGATGGTTTCCTGATAACCCAAAGCGGCCAGGGAGCGGCGCACTGCAAATGGACCGCGCTGAGATTCGGTGCGGATCTTGGCCGTGATAGGGGCCAGTGGCGGCGTGTGCGGCAACTGGTTGTAGCCCACCATGCGAGCCACTTCTTCGATCAGGTCTTCTTCGATTTGCAGATCAAAGCGGAAAGATGGCGGGGTAACGGTGATCAGGCCATCGCCTTGGGTCAGCGGCAAACCGAGACGCGCCAGTGCGTCAGCGCACTGGGCTTGCGTCAAAGGCATACCAATGATTTTGACGGCTCGTGCCACACGCAGCACCACCGGTGCGACCTGCGGCATATTGACTTGCAAATCGTCCACGGGGCCACAGACCGTCTCAGGCACACCGCAGATGTCAATGATGAGTTGGGTGATGCGCTCGATGTGCGCCACCGTTTGACCCGGGTCCACACCCCGCTCGAACCGATGACCAGCATCGGTGGAGAAGTTGTAGCGGCGTGAGCGGCCTGCGATGGCCTTGGGCCACCAAAAAGCGGCCTCGACATAGACATGGTTGGTGTCGTCCGAGACGGCCGTGGCGTCACCGCCCATGATGCCCGCGAGGGACTCGACTTGCACGTCGTCCGCAATCACGCCGACTTTGTCGTCCACTGTGACGGTGTTGCCATTGAGCAGCTTGATTTGCTCACCGGCCCGACCCCAGCGCACGTCTAGCCCACCATGGATCTTGTCCAAATCGAAAATATGCGTCGGGCGACCCAGCTCGAACATGACGTAGTTGGAAATGTCCACCAGTGCCGTCACAGGGCGCTGGCCGCAGCGGGCGAGTCGATCCACCATCCACTGCGGCGTGGCAGCTTTGGGGTTGAGATTGCGCACAATCCGACCCGAAAAGCGGCCACACAAATCAGGTGCGCTGACACGCACGGGTAGCTGGTCTGGCACAGCGACGGTCACAGGAGGAAAACTTGGTGACTTGAGTGGTGTCCCTGTCAGCGCCGACACCTCACGCGCTACGCCATACACGCTCAGGCAATGCGCCAGATTGGGTGTAAGTTTGAGCGTAAACAGGGTGTCGTCCAACTTGAGATGGTCCCGAATGTTTTGGCCCAGCGGCGCATCAGCAGCCAGCTCCAGAAGACCGCCGTGCTCATCCGAGAGTTTGAGTTCACGCGCAGAGCACAGCATGCCCTGGCTCTCCACACCGCGCAGTTGACCCAGTTTGATTTGAAAGGCTTTGCCGTCTTCACCTGGGGGTAGTACTGCACCCACCAAGGCGCAAGGCACTTTGATGCCCACGCGGGCATTGGGTGCGCCGCACACGATGTTGAGTAGCGTGCCCTGCCCCACGTCCACTTGGCAAACGCGCAGGCGGTCGGCATTGGGGTGTTGAGTGGCTTCTTTGATCTCACCAACCACCACCAAATTGAAAGGCGGTGCAACAGGCTTGAGTTCTTCAACTTCAAGCCCGGCCATGGTGAGGGTCTCGGCCAGTTGCTCGGTGCTCAGGGGCGGGTTGCAAAACTCGCGCAGCCAGGATTCAGGAAATTGCATGGTCTTTAATCCGTTGGGAACAGGGCTTGCACCGTCGGTGCTGCGGACTCTCCCGCAAAGTTATTCATTCAAATTGCGACAAGAAACGAACATCGCCGTCAAAGAACAGGCGCAAGTCGTTCACACCGTAACGCAGCATGGTCAGTCGGTCTGGGCCCATGCCAAAGGCGAAACCAATGTATTTCTCGGGCTCCAAACCCATATTGCGGATTACATTGGGGTGCACTTGACCCGAGCCCGCCACTTCGAGCCAGCGCCCGGCCAAGGGGCCGCTTTGGAACTGGATGTCGATCTCTGCACTGGGCTCAGTGAAGGGGAAGAAGCTGGGGCGAAAGCGCAAGACCAGATCGTCACGTTCAAAGAAGGTGCGGCAAAAATCTGTGAAGACAAACTTCAAATCTTTGAAGCTCACGTTCTCACCCACCCACAAGCCCTCGCATTGGTGGAACATGGGTGAATGGGTGGCGTCACTGTCAACGCGGTAAGTACGGCCCGGTGCGATGACGCGAATCTCAGGCATGTCGCCTGAAAACAGTTCGCCTTTAACTTGACCGCCATCCAGCAGCGCGCGATGGTGCTTGACGTGCTGAACGGCATGTCGGATCTGCATCGGGCTGGTGTGGGTGCGCAGCAGGTTGGGTGCAGTCGCCGAGCCACCCTCCACGTAGAAGGTGTCGTGCATGGAGCGTGCGGGGTGGTCTTCAGGGGTGTTGAGCGCGGTGAAGTTAAACCAGTCGGTCTCAATCTCAGGACCCTGAGCCACTTCAAAACCCATGGAGCCAAAAATCGCCTCGATGCGCTCCAGGGTGAGCGAGACCGGGTGCAAGCCGCCCTGCCCGCGCTGGCGACCCGGCAGGGTCACGTCCAGCGCTTCGGCTTGGAGTTGCACTTGCAACTCAGCGTCGGCCAGTGCCTGGCGACGGTCATTGAGCGCGCCTTCAATGGCTTGCTTAGCCAGGTTGATGGCGGCACCACGTGTTTTTTTCTCTTCCACGCTCAGCGTAGCCATGCCCTTCATCATCTCGGTCATGCGGCCCGACTTACCCAAGAAACGGGCTTTGACGTTTTCCAGGTCAGCAGGCGTTGATGCTTGCGTAAAAGAAGCTTTCGCATCGTCAACGATGGCGTTTAACTCGTTCATGTTCAATCCGCTTTCACAAAGTGCTCAAGGCATCAAAAAAATGACCTCTGATTTTTGATATCTTGAGCGCTCTAAATGACAAAGGGCCAAAGCTTTTTAAAGCTCCAGCCCTTGTTTCATGTGCGTAAGCAGCTATTAAATAAATAGCAGCCTAAACGAAAAATCAAGCTGCCAGTTTGGCCTTGACTTGCGCCACGATGCCAGCAAACGCAGGCATGTCATGAATGGCGATATCGGACAGAACCTTACGGTCAATTTCGATACCGGTCTTCTTCAGACCATTGGCGAACTGACTGTAGGTCATGCCACACTGACGAGCAGCAGCATTGATACGGGCAATCCACAACTGGCGGAAGACACGTTTCTTGGTACGGCGGTCACGGTAGGCATATTGCCCAGCCTTCATTACCGCTTCTTTAGCGATACGGAAGACATTACCGCGGCGACCGCGAAAACCTTTGGCAAGGGCGA
>CANCAO010000191.1 GCA_947374105.1 Comamonadaceae bacterium
GGGGGCATACATGGCTTTCGCGCTGGCCCCATTGGTCGCAGCCACAATAGGTGGTGGCTTCTTTGCCACGCTCATCGTAGGTGTCGTGCTTGCGGTGTTGCTGGGCTATGTTCTTGAGTGGGCTTTCTACAGTTTCTTATACGAGCGAGAGCACCTGCAACAGGTCTTGATGACCTACGGGTTGATTCTGGTGTTTGAAGAAGTGCGCAGCCTGCTGGTGGGTGATGACGTGCACGGTGTGCCGCCGCCGGACATCCTCTCGGGCACGTTTGCGCTGGGCGAGTTGATGACTTACCCGGTCTATCGCCTGTTTGTCTCGGGCGTGTGTCTGGCCTTGGCTGCGGGCATGTACCTGGTGTTCACGCGCACACGGCTGGGCATGATGATCCGTGCGGGCAGCACCAACCGTGAGATGGTGCAGTCGCTGGGCATTGATATCAAGTTTCTCTACCGCGTGGTGTTTGCCGCCGGTGTGGCCGTGGCGGTGCTGGCAGGTATGGTGGCCGCGCCAATCTCATCGGTCTATCCGGGCATGGGCAGTTCGGTGCTCATCATCTGCTTTGTAGTGGTGGTCATCGGCGGCATAGGCTCGATTCGCGGTGCGTTGTTGGCGTCGCTGCTGATCGGTGTTGTTGACACCTTTGGCAAAGTGCTGTTGCCGCAAGTGGCGGGCATGCTGGTTTACCTTCTCATGGCATTGATCCTGCTGTGGAAGCCCGATGGCCTGTTCAAGGCAGGATGAATTCATGCGTCATTCCAAATTTCTTTTTGTGGTGCTCACATTTGCCGTGCTGGCCCTGTTGCCCTTTGTGACCGGGGCTTATGCGCTGGATTTCGTCACCAAGATCATGATTTACGCCGTGCTGGCCCTCAGCCTGGAGTTGCTGGTGGGCAGCACCGGGCTGGTGTGCTTTGGTCAGGCCGCGTTCTTTGGCGTGGGGGCCTACGCTGCGGTGTTGTTGACGCCGCAAGACGGTGCTGCCTCGGTGCTGTGGTTGCTGCCCCTGTGTGTGCTGGCCGCCGCCGCTTATGCGCTGGTGGTTGGGGCTTTGTCGCTGCGCACCAAGGGTGTGTACTTCATCATGGTAACGCTGGCGTTTGCACAAATGGCCTATTACGTGGTGCACGACACGCCTCTGGGCGGTGGCACCGACGGCATTTACCTGCTCTTCAAACCCGTGCTGGGCACGCTGCTGGACCTGGACAAGCCGCTCACCATTTATGGTTTCACCCTGGCCTGTCTGCTGGCCGTGTTCGGCTTTTTGACACTGCTGCTGCGATCGCGCTTTGGCCGTGCGCTGGCGGGCATCAAGGTCAACGAGCAACGCATGCGCGCCACCGGGTTTTCCACCTACCCCTACAAGCTGGCGGCCTTCATCATCTCAGGCGGCATTGCGGGATTGGCGGGTTTTCTGTTTGCGGTGAAAGATGGCTTCGTCAACCCTGAACTGCTGAGCTGGCACCTGTCAGGCGCGGTGCTCATCATGATTATTCTGGGCGGCCTGGGCCACCTGCGCGGCGCATTGCTCGGGGCCTTTTCCTTTGCCTTGTTGCAGGAACTCTTCAAGTCCGAAGCGATCTTTGGGGCTTTCGCCAAACATTGGCAACTCGGGCTCGGCCTGTCCATCATCGCCAGTGTGGCTCTGTTGCCTCGCGGCTTGATTGGTCTGCCGCAGCAAGTGGCAGATCGACTGACGGGCGGATTGATGGGTCGAGGTGACGTCAAGGCTTTGGAGGCAAATCATGAGCCACGCTGACGCACAAACGCACACATCCGAAGTCCTGCTGCGGGGCCGTGACATCACACGCCGCTGGGGCGGGCTGGTCGCCGTGAACGAGGTGTCCATTGAACTTGCACGCGGCCAGGTGCATGCGGTGATTGGCACCAACGGGGCGGGAAAATCTACCCTCATCAATATTTTGTCGGGCGAACTGGCCCCCAGCAGCGGTCAGATAGAACTGATGGGCCAGAACGTCACCGCCTGGACACAGCCCCGGCGTGCCCGCGCCGGTCTGGGACGCAGCTACCAGCGCAACACCATTTACCCGAGCTTCACTGTGTTTGAAAACTGTCGGCTCGCCGCACAAGCCCACACGCAAAAGCCTTGGGCTGTGTGGCAAAGCGCCCAAACCTGCACAGCCAGCACCCAAGCCGCAAGCGAGGCCGTCGCACGCGCCGGGCTGACACCGCTCATGGACCGCAGCGCAGGTCTGCTCTCGCACGGACAAAAGCGCCAACTAGAGATCGCCATGTGTCTGGCCACCGCCCCCGATGTACTGCTGCTGGACGAGCCACTGGCCGGTATGGGCGCCGAGGAAACCGAGCGCATGCTCGCGCTGCTGAATGAACTCAGAACCGGCCACGCGATTTTGCTGGTCGAGCACGACATGGACGCCGTGTTTCGCATTGCTGACCGCATCACCGTCATGGTCAACGGATCGGTGATTGCCTCTGACACGCCCGCCGCCATACGCGAAAGTGTCGAAGTCAAAACCGCCTACCTCGGTGAGGGCCATTGAGATGAACACCACCTCAGAACTCATCGTTGATGCTCAAAATCTGCACGCCTGGTACGGCTCCAGCCATGTGCTGCACGGCATTGATTTGCAGATGGCACGCGGCCAGACCGTGGGCCTGCTGGGCCGCAACGGTATGGGCAAGAGCACACTCATCCGCAGCCTGCTCGGCCATGTGACACAACGCGAAGGCCGCATCACCTTCTTTGGCCAAGACGCCTCACGCGCCAAACCGCACGAGGTGGCGCGCCTGGGCGTGGCCTACGTGCCCGAAGGGCGCGGCGTGTTTCCCAACCTCTCGGTGCGCGAAAACCTGGTCATGGCGGCTCGCCCGGGTCGCGATGGCCGACGCGAGTGGACGCTGGAACGCGTGCTGCACACCTTCCCGCGTCTGAGTGAACGAATGACGAATCTAGGCGCAGAACTCTCAGGCGGCGAACAGCAAATGCTGTCCATCGGTCGCGCCCTGATGACGCACCCCGAACTCATCATCCTGGACGAAGCCACCGAGGGCCTGGCCCCGCTGATCGTGGCCGACATTTGGCGTGTGATTGGCGACATTCGGGCCAGCGGCATCGCCACCCTGATCGTGGACCGCGACTTCCGCAAGGTGCTTGCCCAATCAGACCAGGCTCTGGTGTTGCAAAAAGGCAGTGTGGTGCTGGCTGGTACGTCAGCCGAGTTGCGTGAGAACCCGGCACTGGCCGCCTACCTCGGCGTTTGACCTGCGGCGCGCGCCAAGCCCTAGTGCTCGTCGCGAGACATCAACTTATCGGTGTACGCAATGGCAATGGCACTCAGCAGAAATGTGATGTGAATCAAGGTTTGCCACATCAATACCTGCTCGGTGTAATTGGCGGCATTGATGAAAGTTTTAAGCAAATGGATCGACGATATGCCAATGATGGCGGTTGCGAGTTTGACCTTCAAAACGCTGGCATTCACGTGGCTGAGCCACTCAGGTTGATCCGGGTGGTCTTGCAAGTTCATGCGTGAGACAAAGGTCTCATAGCCACCCACAATCACCATGATGAGCAGGTTGGAGATCATCACCACATCGATCAGTGCCAGCACCACCAACATGATGATGGTCTCGTTCAGGCTGGTAACTTTGGCCTCAGACGCATAGCCAATGCCTTTGACCAAGGCATCAATATCGCTCTGGTTGCCAAAGGCTGCACCGATCAAGTGGTACAGCTCGACGCCAAAGTGAAAAACATACACCGCTTGCGCCGCAATGAGTCCCAAGTACAGCGGCATTTGCAACCAGCGACTCGCAAATATAAGTTGCGCCAATGGGTTGGTGGAATTTCTATTTTTAACGTCTGGTTTCATGGAATGGCGGTGGGTGTGATGAAGAAATACTCAAAAAATTCATTCTAATTCGAGTGCCGACACCCAGCCGACCAGCCACCCGATAGCCCCTATCAACCGATTAGAAATTCTCAATTGGCCTTATTAATAGATAATCTCTACCATTGCGTCTGTGCTGATTGATTTCAGCAATTAACAACCACCAAGGAACCCACGATGACCACCGCTCAACGCCCCGAAATCAAAACCCTGGCCAATCTCGAATCCGCCTTTGCGGGCGAGTCCATGGCCCACATCAAGTACCGCTACTTCGCCAAACTGGCCCGTGCCATGGGCGACGAAGACACTGCTCGCACCTTTGAAGAAACCGCTGACCAGGAAGTCATGCACGCCTTTGGTCACCTCGACTTGCTCTACCCCAAAGCCAGCATGACGCCCGCCAAGGCCTTGCAAATCGCCATTGACGGCGAAACCTACGAGTACACCGAGATGTACCCCGGCTTTCGCAAAACCGCCGAGCTGGAGGGCAACGCAGCGGCTGTAGCCGAGATGGACGAGCAGATTGAAGAATCCAAAATCCATGCAGCGCAGTTCAAGGCCACACTGGACAAAGCACAGAAGCGCTTTGCCGCCCTGGCCAAGGTAGAAGAGCGCCACGCCAATCATTACAAGGCCCAGTTGGCCAAAGTAGCCCAAGCCACTTGAAGTTCAGCGACCTAATTTGCTATTATTTTTGTA
>CANCAO010000192.1 GCA_947374105.1 Comamonadaceae bacterium
CAGACTTGGGGATGGCCTACTTTATCGACCATGCCCAGGGTGCGGGCCACGCGCTCACGGTCTAGCGGGTAGCTGGTGCCGGCCAACGCCGCTGCACCCAGTGGAAGGACGTTGACGCGTTGGCGCACATCGGCCATGCGTGCGGCATCGCGGGCAAACATCTCAACATAAGCCAGCATGTGGTGGCCAAAGCTCACCGGTTGGGCCACTTGCAGGTGGGTGAAGCCGGGCAGGATGATTTCGACGTTTTTCTCGGCGATAGTGAGCAAGGCTTTTTGCAGATCAATGAGCAATTCGCCAATCAGGTCAATCTCGCCGCGCAGCCACAGGCGCACGTCAGTGGCGACCTGGTCGTTGCGGCTGCGCCCGGTGTGCAGGCGTTTGCCTGCGTCGCCGACCAGTTGTGTCAGGCGGGCTTCGATGTTGAGGTGCACGTCCTCCAGGTCGAGCTTCCACTCGAAGGCACCGGACTCGATCTCGCTCTTGATCTGCGCCATGCCTTTTTCAATGCTGGCGTGGTCAACGCCTGTGATGACGCCTTGAGCAGCCAGCATCTCGGCGTGCGCCAAGCTGCCGGTGATGTCGGCCAGCCACAGGCGTTTGTCAAAAAATACGCTGGAGGTGTAGCGCTTGACCAGATCGCTCATGGGTTCTGAGAACAGCGCTGACCAGGCTTCGGATTTTTTGTCGAATTGATTTTGAGACATGATGGACGTGAGGGGCGATGCGTAAGAAGGGGCGAAACAAGAGGCAAAAGTACAGAGGCAAGTCCCCATTGTGCAGCCCGCGCTACATCACCAATAATTGGGGGCCATGCAAGACCCTCGAATTTTATCGACCTTCCAGAACGAGCCGCCCGAAGCGCCCACGCCAGCGAGGGTGCGCCCGCCCGTGTTTGATGCCTGTTCGGTGGGGGTGGCTCTGCGGGCGGTGCTGTTTGTGGAGTCCGTGGTGGCGGTGGGGGCCATGTTCGGTGCATCTTCTTTTTTGGAGTGGGTGGCCCGCATGTCCTTGCTGACCGGCGGAGCTTTGCCGGCCACCGTGGTCTGGCTGGTGGTGGCTTGCGCGTGCAAACGAGGGCTGGTTCGCTTGTCTTTGAAGGCACAGTACGTCGTGGGCGTATTGCTGGGGGCGCTGGCGGGTTTGTATGGCGGTGGCATGCTGTTCGTGGCTGGGCTATTGGTGCCCGCGCCCTGGATCGCTTGTGCGTTTTCTGGCGCGCTGTTGTCGGCCGCGCTGGTAGCGGCGTTGGCCTTGCGGGCTCGGGGACAAATGCCAGCGGCTACCACGGCGCGTTTGCAGGAGTTGCAAGCGCGCATTCGCCCTCACTTTTTGTTCAACACACTCAACAGCGCCATTGCCCTGGTGCGTGCAGAACCCGCCAAGGCCGAAGCTCTGCTGGAAGACCTGAGCGATTTGTTTCGCCACGCACTGGTGGATCAGGGTGAATCGGTCACCTTGGGCGAAGAGGTCACCTTGGCGCAGCGCTACTTGGCCATTGAGCAGGTGCGTTTTGGGGAGCGGCTGCGCGTGGAATGGGTGCTCGATCCCCTAGCGATGCCCGCCCGTCTGCCTCCGTTGTTGTTGCAGCCCCTGGTGGAAAACGCGGTGCACCATGGCGTGGAGCCGAGTGCGCAAGGGGCGCAGATCAAAATTTCAACCGAGCGACGTGGCTCCACCGTCGTCGTGAAGGTGACCAACACCGTGCCCGCAGGGCCTGGTGTGCCGGGCAACGGCGTGGCGCTGGACAACGTGCGGGCACGCCTGCGCCTGCTGCACGATGTGCAGTGCCAGTTTCAGAGTGTCTTAAGAGACGGTGTGTTCCATGTGCGCATTGAGGTGCCCTTGTGACCCTGAACATGACATTGAAAGTGCTGATTGTGGACGACGAGGCGCTGGCCCGCGCCCGCCTGCGCACTCTGCTGGGGGACTGTAGGTCACCTGCTGCACACGTCAAGGGCGAGGCCGCCAACGCCACCCAGACCATTGAACTGCTGCGCCGCCATCCGGTGGACGTGGTGCTGCTGGACATCCATATGCCCGGCGCTGACGGTTTGGCTCTGGCGGCAACCTTGCGCACGATGCCCCAGCCACCCGCTGTGGTGTTCGTGACCGCCCATGCCGAGCACGCCGTGCAGGCCTTCGAACTTGAAGCCGTGGACTACCTGACTAAGCCGGTGCGACTTGAGCGTTTGCAGCAGTCGCTACAAAAAATAGAGCGGCTTACGCTAGTCAATAAAGGGCTAGAGACCGATTCGCCTGAAGAAGTTCTGGTGATCCAGGAGCGTGGGCGCACCGAGCGCGTGCCCTTGAGCGAGGTCATCTACCTCAAAGCCGAGCTGAAGTACATCACCGTTCGCACTTTAGCCAAGCACTATATTTTGGACGGCTCCATCAGCGATCTGGAAGAAAAATACCCTACGCAATTCATGCGCATCCACCGCAACGCCCTGGTCGCCCGACGCGCCGTGCGTGCGCTGGAAAAGCATTTCGATCCGCAGGAAGGAGAGGGCTGGGCGCTGCGGCTGAACGGGGTGGATGAGTTGCTGTTTGTCTCGCGGAGGCAGTTGGCGGCGGTGCGGGAGGTGATTGGGGCTTGAGGCTGGCTTGATCCGCTCAAGCGGGGTCGATTGCTAAAGTGAAACGAACGCGGCATACACGAGCGCTACTGCCGCCACAAGAGAGCTCCAGGCTCCCACCATGTTGCCCAGATAAACGAGCTGACCTAGGCCGACGTTGTCGGATTCCAAGCCCCGCTCACCGGTGATGGCAGCCAGTGGCGTAGAAACGCAAAAGGCGTAAGAGGAAATGATGAGAGCAATCGCAATCACCCAAGCCACTTGGACAGACACCGCTAATGCTGGCAACACCGCCGCAATGGCGAACATGAGTGTGGCACCGATAGGCAGACTCAGGTGCGCGACTCGCCACGAATTGACGATTGGCGCAGGCGCACCGCGTTTGATGGCGCGTGCGTAAGGTGCGCCGAGCACCAGCCCGAAAAGCAAGACGATGGCACCGTGGAAAATG
The DNA here is from genome assembly GCA_947374105.1 of Comamonadaceae bacterium. GTDB lineage: Bacteria > Pseudomonadota > Gammaproteobacteria > Burkholderiales > Burkholderiaceae_C > CANCDA01. The sequence goes on from CANCAO010000192.1 coordinate 3,031, forward strand.
AGCTGATTTGAAGAAGCGTGCATGGTGGTGTTGTGGCTTTGGGGGCTAGTTGATGGGCTAATCTGAGAAATTCTTTGCCACTGCGTTTCGGTCGCGATTTTAGGGCACGCCACCCGGCGTCCTCCAACCTGCGAAAATCCCCCACTCAGGCAATTCAACTCACACCAAGGCATGACCTACTCCGTCAAAGAGATTTTTTATACGCTGCAAGGCGAGGGCGCGCAGGCTGGCAAGGCGGCGGTGTTTTGTCGGTTTGCGGGCTGCAACCTGTGGAGCGGGCGGGAGGAGGACCGGGCCACAGCCGTGTGCAACTTCTGCGATACCGACTTTGTGGGTACCGATGGCACCGACGGCGGCAAGTTCGCGTCCGCCGACGCCCTGGCCGCAGCGGTGGAGAAGGCCTGGACGCCGCAGGGCACGACCCATCGGCTGGTGGTGCTCACCGGTGGTGAGCCGCTGCTGCAGGTGGACGCGGCGCTGACCCAAGCGCTGCATGCGCGGGGCTTCATGATTGCGGTGGAAACCAATGGCACGGTGACCCCGCCGCCAGGGCTGGATTGGATTTGTGTCAGCCCCAAAGCGCAGGCCGAGGTGGTGATCAAAACCGGTAGCGAGCTCAAGCTGGTGTACCCGCAAGTGGGTGTGGACCCGGCTCGGTTTGAAGGCTTGGCCTTTGATCATTTCTTTTTGCAACCCATGGACGGGCCCGCACGTACCCAGAACACGGCCAAGGCGATTGAGTACTGCCAGCAGCACCCACAGTGGCGGTTGAGTGTGCAGTCGCACAAGATGATTGGGATTCGATGATGTTTGAGATCAGCCAGCGATTTTTCTTTGATGCCGCCCACACGCTCAAGCGCGAAATTGAGGCCGAAGGCAGCCGCCGCGTGCATGGCCACACCTACCACGCCGAGGTGTTTGTGCGCGGTGAGCCCAAGGGTCATTCGGGCATGGTGCTGGACTTGGGCTTTGTGCGGCGCGAGATTGAGGGGGTGCGCGAGCAGCTTGACCACCATTATCTTGACGAGGTGGCGGGCTTAGGCCCCGCCACGCTGGAAAACCTGTGCGTCTTCATCTGGAAGGCGCTAGAGCCGCGCTTGCCGGGCCTGAGCGCCGTGACGGTGGAACGCCATTCCATCGGCGATAAATGCACCTACCGACCTAACTGATGCCTTGCGGATCCAAGCTCACCGAAAAGACTTTTTGCTCTTAACTGTCCAAGAAAATTATGAAACTCACCATCGCTACCCGCGAAAGCCGTCTGGCCCTGTGGCAGGCCGAACACGTTAAAGGGTTGCTGACTGCGCAAGGTCACGAGGTCACGCTCTTGGGCATGACGACTCAGGGCGACCAGATACTTGACCGCTCTTTGAGCAAAGTCGGCGGCAAGGGCCTGTTTGTCAAGGAGCTGGAAGTGGCGATGGAGCAAGGTCGTGCCGATCTGGCCGTGCACTCGCTCAAGGACGTGCCGATGGCGCTACCTGAAGGCTTTAGTTTGGCCTGCGTGATGGAGCGCGAGGATCCGCGCGATGCGCT